>CAVBVU010000051.1:0-10801 GCA_963598975.1 Anaerovoracaceae bacterium | reverse complement strand
CAGTAGGGAGGGGTGCGGTTCGTTGTGGACCGCACCCTTCCCTACTGGTGTTCGACGCCTTACTTGATGGCGTTCAGCCACTGCTCCTTGGTGGCCTTCTCGGCCTCGAGCTTGGCCTTCTTCTTCGGGTCGGACGCGGCTGCGATCTTCGCGTCGAGCTCGGCCAGCTGGGCATTGAGCTGCTCTTCGAAGGAGGACTTGCGGGCGTCGGCCTCCGGGTCGGACTGCTTCCAAGCGGCGTCCTCGACGGCCTTGATCTGCTTGTCCACGGCGTCGAGACGGGCTTCGATACGGCGAACCTCATCGCGCGGCACGTAACCGATCTGGTCCCATTCCTCCTGAATGGCGGCCAGAGCCTGACGTGCCTGCTTCGCGGCTTCCTCATCCTTGACCGGAACCAGAGCCTCGGCCTTGACCAGCAGCTCTTCTTTCTTGGCCAGATTCTCCTTCTCGGAGGAGCTGATCTGGTCGCGGTCGGCCTGACGGGCGTTGAAGAACGTGTCCGCCGCTGCGCGGAACTGCGCCCACATGGCGTCGTCCTCGTGGCGTCCGGCGCGGCCAGCCTTCTTCCAGCGGTCCATCAGCTCGGTGAACTTACGGGAGGTCTCGACCCAGGCGGTGGAATCCTTCAGCGCATCGGCTTCGGCGATGATCGCTTCCTTGGCGCTCTTGGCTTCGTTGCGCTCGAGATCACGTGCCTGCGCCCACTTGCGACGGGCGACGTTGAACTTGGTACGAGCGGAGGAGAAACGTGCCCACAACGCGTCCGCGTCGGCCTTGTCGATACGCACGTTGTTGCGCTGATGCTCCTGCCACTGCTGGAACAGGGAACGGAACTTGTCGGCGGTGGAACGCCAGTTCGTGTTCTCGTCAAGACCATCGGCCAGCGCCTCGGCCTTCTCGACGATCGCAGTGCGCTCGGCGACGGCCTTGGCCAGAGCGGCCTTGCGGGCTTCGTCGATCTGGGACTTCTTGGCCGCGCCCTCTTCCTTCAGCGCTTCGAACTGGGCCTTGATGGCGGCCAGGTCGCCGATGGCGGCCGGCTTGTCCGTCTCCTCGGCCAGTGCCTTGATGGACTCGTCGATCTCACGCGCCTTGATGTTGTTGGACTTGAGTCTGTTGGCGAAGAGGTCCAGCTTGGCCTTGAGGTCGAGGTAACGACGGGCGTATAGTGCCAGGGCCTCCTCCTTGGAAGCATCCGGGAACTGCCCGACCTCACGTTCCTCGTCGCCTTCCTTGACATACACGGTGCCGTCATCCGCGACACGTCCGAAGGCTTCCGCGGCCTTGATGTCGGCCTCGGAGAAACCGGTGGAGGACGGTGCGGCGGCGCGCTGCGGAGCCTTCTTGGCGAAGGCCGCAGGGCTCGGCGTATGCGGTTTCATGGCAGCCGGGCTAGGAACGGCCGGTTTGCTGGCCTGGACCGCTGGCGTCGTTGCCTGCTCGTTGGTTTCATTGGTGTTCTCGGACGCGGTGACATTCTCGTCGGCCATGGCCAGCTCCTTTAAGTAAGCTTCATGTAGTGCAGAGGCGGCGGTCCGCGTCGGCGCTTTCACAGCGTGAAAGGCGCACGGCGTTTTCCGCAACCTCATTTATTATAGGGAACCGTGGCAAAAGGCGCATCTATTTCAGGATTTCCAGAGTGGCTCCCCTCTGAACGTGTTGTGGAGCAGCGTGTTATCGACACGCTCCGTGATGTTTTCGAGCTCAATGGCTTCATAGGCATTGAAACCCGTGCCGTCGAGCAGGGTTCGAGCCTGTTGAAAAAAGGCGAGACCAGCAAGGAGATCTACCTGCTGAGCCGTCTTCAGGAGGTCGGTCATGAGTCCGACACTCCGATTGAGGATCGTCTGGGTCTGCACTTCGATCTGACCGTTCCGCTCAGCCGCTATGTGGTGGAGCATTCGGGTGATCTCGCTTTTCCGTTCAAGCGTTGGCAGATTCAGAAGGTCTGGCGTGGAGAGCGCCCGCAGGAGGGCCGTTTCCGTGAGTTCGTGCAGGCCGATATCGATGTGATCGGCAACGGCGATCTGCCCGACCACTACGAGGTCGAGCTTCCGCTGGTCATGGTGTCGGCGCTGGAGAGGCTTCGCGAGTTCGGCCTTCCCAAGGCCACTGTGCATGCGAACAACCGCAAGCTGTCCGAAGGCTTCTACCGTGGACTCGGCCTTGATGACGTCGAAGGCGTGCTGCGCGAAATCGACAAGCTCGACAAGATCGGCGCCGACGAGGTAGCCAAGCTCCTTGTGGGGTGCGGCGCGGATGAGGCCCAGGCCCGAGCATGCCTCGAACTGGCCGAATTGACCGCCGCCGATGGTTCGGAACTTTCTCAGAAGTTCGACGCACTGTGCGCCAAGCATTCCATCGCCACCGATTGCGAGGCCTACCTGCTGGCCCGTCAGGGACTGGACACCCTGGCGATGATCGTGGACGAGGCCGCACGTATTCGCCCGGGTTCCGTGATCGCCGATCTGAAGATCGCCCGCGGACTGGACTATTACACAGGTTCCGTATATGAGACGTTCCTCGACGGTGCCGCCTCGCTGGGCTCCATCTGCTCAGGTGGACGCTACGACAATCTCGCGTCCCAGGGCAACAAGAAGTATCCGGGAGTCGGCCTGTCCATCGGTCTTTCCCGACTCGTCTCCTACATGCTGCACACCGCGGGCGCCCATGCGAACCGCGTTTCCCCTGCCTCCGTTCTTGTGGCGGTGTGGAACGAATCCGACCGCAGCGCGTCCAACCTCATCGCCAATCAGCTGCGTTCCCGCGGAATCGCCGCCGATGTGGCGCCGACCGCGGCCAAGCTCGGCAAGCAGATCAAGTACGCCGACAAGCTCGGCATTCCGTACGTGTGGTTCCCGGCCGACGCGGCCGAAGAAGGCGCCCATGACGAGATCAAGAACATCATCACGGGAGACCAGCAGCCGGCCGATGCTCAGTCTTGGGAGCCGGATACTGTGTATGCCCAGCAAACCGTTACCGTAGAAGCCTGAAATAGCAAGGCTTTACAACGAAGCAAAGGATAGAGGAAGCATGAGCCAGACGGCTTATAGAACACATCATGCAACCGAAGTGACCGAGCAGCTCGTCGGTCAGAAGGTGACGCTCTGCGGTTGGGTCGACCGCCGCCGTGACCACGGTGGAGTGGCCTTCATCGATCTGCGTGACAACACCGGCCTGGTGCAGGTCGTCATCTACGACGAGGATATGGCACGTCCGCTGCGTTCCGAATTCGTGATTCAGGTCGTGGGCGAGGTGCGTCTGCGTCCTGACGGAAACGAGAACGAGCATCTGGCCACCGGCAAGATCGAAGTCGTGGCCGAGACCATCGATGTGCTCGCCAAGTCCGACGCGCTGCCGTTCCAAGTGTCCACCGCTCTTGAAAACGAGTCCGAGAACAAGCTTCCGGGCGAGGAAGTGCGTCTGAAGTACCGTTATCTCGATCTTCGCCGCCCGTCCATGCAGCGTAATCTGAAGCTGCGCTCCCAGATGTCGAAGGCCGCTCGTCACGCTCTGGAGGAGATGAACTTCGAAGAGGTCGAAACCCCGACCATGATCAAGTCCACTCCGGAAGGCGCACGCGATTTCGTGGTGCCGGCACGCTTGGTGCCGGGCTCCTGGTACGCATTGCCGCAGTCCCCGCAGCTGCTCAAGCAGCTGCTCATGGTCTCCGGTGTGGAGCGTTACTACCAGCTTGCGCGTTGCTACCGCGACGAGGATTTCCGCGCCGACCGTCAGCCGGAGTTCACCCAGCTCGATATGGAAATGGCCTTCGTGGATCAGGAAGACGTGATGGCCATGGCCGAGAAGGTCATCGCCGCCATCTGGAAGTCCGCTGGCTATGAGATCCAGCTGCCGATTCAGCGCATCACCTGGCAGGAAGCCATGGACAAGTACGGTTCCGACAAGCCGGATCTGCGCTTCGGCAACCCGCTGGTCGAATTGACCGATTACTTCAAGAACACCCCATTCCGCGTGTTCCAGGCTCCGTACGTCGGTGCCGTGCTGTTCAAGGGCGGCGCCGCGACGCCTCGCCGTCAGTTCGACGCATGGCAGGATTGGGCCAAGCAGCGCGGAGCCAAGGGCCTCGCCTATGTGGTGTTCGCCGAGAACGGCGAGCTGAAGGGCCCCGTGGCCAAGAACCTTTCCGAAGAGGAACGCAGTGGTCTGATGGAGGCCGTCGGCGCCGAGGAAGGCGATGCCGTGTTCTTCGCGGCTGGTCGCCGTACCTCCGCGCAGGAACTGCTCGGTGCCGTGCGCGTCGAGCTTGCTGATCGCGCCGGGCTGCTCAAGCCGGACGATTTCGCCTTCACTTGGGTCGTCGACTTCCCGCTGTTCAAGGCGACCGACGATCCGGATGATGACGATGTGGCTGTCGGCCACTCCAAGTGGACCTCCATGCACCACCCGTTCACCATGCCGTCCAAGGACTGGATCGACACGTTCGACAAGGATCCGGAGCATGCGATGTCCGATTCCTACGACATCGTCTGCAACGGCAACGAGATGGGCGGCGGTTCCGTGCGTATCCACCGCGTGGACATCCAAGACCGCGTGCTCGACGTTCTGGGCATCTCTGAGGAAGAGGCCGCCGACAAGTTCGGCTTCCTGCTCGAGGCGTTCAAGTACGGCGCTCCGCCGCATGCCGGTATCGCCCTCGGCTGGGATCGTACCGCCGCCATTCTGGCCGGCGCCGATTCCATTCGCGACGTCATCGCCTTCCCGAAGGCAGGCGGCGGCCGCGATCCGCTGACCGGCGCTCCGGCTCCGATCTCCGCCGAGCAGCGTGCCGAAACCGGTGTCGACTATGATCCGGATGAGGATGAGGACTGATCGCAGACCGATGATCTGAATCGTTGACGATTCTTCAGGGTCGTTTCCGCAACGTACTTGCGGGAACGACCTTTTCCATTTTCATATTGCTGTGATTGCGTGGTTCTTCCAGTCGTACGCTTATGCGTCGGAGCATTCACGAAAACGTCAACTTGAAGTCGGCCGGAATTCATCGTGCGTTCGCCTGAAACATCCCGGTTCTTTGCTTTGCGCTTCTATGCTTGCCGCCATGAGCATCCAAGAGATTTGGCAGCGTTGCCTTGAGTTTTACACCAGCAGGGTTCCGGCGCGTATCACCTATAGGGCGGTCGCGATAGCGACGATCGTCGCCGTGCTCGCCATAGAATTGCCCCGTCTTTGGTAGCCGTTCGAGAGGACATCATCTCATCATACGGTCGTGGTTTGTGGATTTAGTGGATGTGAAACAAAAATCATTTATACTCGCCCTTTATGTCTGATATTAACGAAACCGCAATGCGACGCCCCTTGATGCCGGGCGTCGGCGACGAGGAGCGTCCTCTCGTCGAATTGACCCATGTTGAGAAGCACTACGGTGATCTGCATGTTCTGAAAGACATCAATCTTACCGTGAAGAAGGGCGAGGTGCTCGTCATCGTCGGCCCCTCCGGTTCCGGCAAATCCACGATGTGCCGCACGATCAACCGCCTCGAAACCATCGACTCCGGCGATATCCGCATCGATGGCAAGCCGCTTCCCCAGGAAGGCAAGGAACTCGCCAGCCTGCGCGCGGAAGTCGGCATGGTGTTCCAGTCGTTCAATCTTTTCGCCAACAAGACGATTCTCGAAAACGTGACGCTCGCGCCCATCAAGGTGCGTCATATGGATAAAAAGGCGGCCGAGGAGCTGGCCATGGACCTGCTTGGACGTGTGGGCGTGGCCACGCAGGCATCCAAGATGCCGTCGCAGCTTTCCGGTGGTCAGCAGCAGCGCGTGGCCATCGCCCGAGCGCTTGCCATGCAGCCGAAGGTCATGCTGTTCGACGAGCCGACGTCCGCTCTTGATCCGGAAATGGTCAATGAGGTGCTCGACGTCATGGTCCAGCTTGCTCACGAGGGCATGACCATGCTGTGCGTGACCCACGAGATGGGCTTCGCGCGCAAGGTCGCCGACAAGGTGGTGTTCATGGCCGACGGCCAGATTCTTGAACAGAGCGCCCCGGAAGACTTCTTCGAACATCCGAAGACCGATCGTGCCAAGGACTTCCTGTCGAAGATCCTTACCCACTGAGCGATTTTAAGGACAGAAGAAGGATTTTTCATGACATCACTTTCCAATAGGGCGAAGCGTATGCTGCGCAGGGCAGTGGCGGCCTTCTGCGCGTTCGCTTGCGTATTCGCCGTATCAGCATGCGAATCGGATGCGGCCGACGGCAAAATCCGAATCGGCATCAAATTCGACCAGCCCGGTCTGGGCTTCAAGAAGTCCGGAACCTACGTCGGATTCGATGTGGACGTAGCCAAGTACATCGCCAAGAAACTTGGTTACAGCGAAGACGAGATCGTATGGAAGGAAGCCCCGTCCAAGCAGCGTGAGGCCATGCTGCAGAACGGTGACGTCGACTTCATCGTAGCCACCTATTCGATTACCGACGAACGTAAGAAGGTCGTATCCTTCGCGGGCCCGTATTTCGTCGCCGGACAGGATCTGCTCGTACGTAAGGACGAGACCAGCATCAAAGGACCGGAGGATCTCAACGGCAAGCGTCTGTGCTCCGTGACCGGTTCGACCTCCGCGGTGACGGTCAAGGAGAAGTTCGCGAATGAAGTGCAGCTGATGGAACAGCCCGGCTATGCCGAGTGCGCCACTGCGTTGTTCTCCGGCATCGTGGACGCCGTGACCACGGATGATATCATCCTTGCGGGTCTTGCGTCCGCATCGCGAGGCCGTTTGCGCGTGGTCGGCAAGCCGTTCACGCAGGAATATTATGGTGTGGGCATCAAGAAGGGCGACACCCAGCTGGCCACGCAGATCAACAATGCCATCGCCGATATGATTCAGGATGGTTCCTGGAAGCGTGCGATCTCCGACAATACGAAGGGCACTGCGTACTCGCCGAATGCGAAGTACAATCCGCCGGAGCCGACCGAGGGGGAGGAGTAGGCAATGGAAGCATTCATCTCGCTGTTCAGTGAATACGATGTGCCGGCGGCGTTCCTGGTGAACATCGAACTGACCCTGTGGTCTGCGCTGTTCTCCACGATTCTCGGCGTCATCCTCGTGATGATGCGTATCTCGCCGGTGTCCTCGCTGCGTACCGTGTCCGGTATCTACGTGGAACTGTTCAAGAACCTGCCGTTGACCATCATCATGGTGTTCATGGTGCTGGGTGCCTATGCGCAGCTCAAACTCAGTTTCTCAGACACCTTCGCCACGAATTTCTTCTGGCTGGCGGTGACCGGTCTGAGCATGTACACCGCAGCCTTCGTGTGCGAGGCGTTGCGTTCCGGCATCAACACCGTGCCGCTTGGCCAGGCCGAAGCGTCGCGAGCCCTTGGACTGAGCTTCATGCAGTCGGCCACGCAGATTATTCTGCCGCAGGCCTTCCGCGGTTCCGTGGCTCCTTTGGGCAATACGCTAATCGCATTGCTGAAGAACTCCACCGTGGCCGCAGCCGCGTCCGTGGCCACCGAAACCTCATCGTTGATGAGCGAAATGATCGAATACCGTTCCGACGTGATCATTCCGATCTTCCTGATCTTCGCATTCGGCTATGTGATTCTGATCATTCCGATCGGCATGCTGACCACGTATCTGTCCAACAAGCTCGCGGTGAGGAGGTGACGCACCATGGCAAGCAATGAAAGTTCCGTGCTGTTCGACCAGCCGGGCCCGAAGGGCCGAAAGACCATCCGTATCGTCAATTGGATCGCCGGCATCATATTCGTGATCGCCATCGTGCTGGTCCTCATGCGTCTGCACAATCCGCCGGATGGCGAGAACCAGCTCAGCTGGGATCTGTGGAAGCCGGCGCTTGATGCGGAAGCGTGGACCGATTTCTATTTGCCGGGCCTGTGGGCCACGGTGAAGGCCACCGTGCTCGCGGTGGTCGGTTCCGTGGTGTTCGGTCTGCTGTTCGGCATGGGCCGAGTCATGCCGGGCATGATCACTCGTGTGGTCTCCGGCGCTGTCGTCGAATTCGCCCGAGCCGTTCCCGTGCTGCTGCTCATGATCTTCTTCTGGCGTTGGTTCGCCTTCATGGGCATGTCGAGCCCGGCGTATTGGGCCGTGGTGCTCGCTCTGGTGATCTACAACGGTTCGGTTGTGGCCGAACTGGTTCGCTCCGGCGTCGGAAACCTGCCGAACGGCCAGCGTGAGGCGTCTCTAGCACTGGGATTGACCCGTACGCAGTCATTGATTGAGGTCGAGGTTCCCCAGGCCATCATCGCCATGCTTCCGGCCGCAGTCACCCAGCTGGTCGTGGTGCTGAAGGACACCGCGCTCGGTTCGATCATCATGTACACCGATCTGCTGCAGGAATCCCGTCGACTTGGCTCGATGTACTTCAATATCCTGCAGACGCTTGTGGTCGCCGCCGTCATCTACTTCATCGCATGCTGGCTGCTGAGTCGGTTGGCCGAATGGCTTCCGGGCCGTATACAAAGGCATACCGCGGGGCCGGTCGAGGCGGAAGCGGTCGCTCCGATCGCCATTATGGATCCGTCCAATGTGAACCAGATCGCAGTGGCCAAGGAAGGTGTGCCGCTGGGTGGCGCGCAGCGCATCTACCATGTGCATCATCGCGGTTCCAACGCGACCATCCGCAAATGGCGCCAGACCAGATATGACCAAGGGTATGACGAGACCCATCCGGAAAGCCAGGTCGAATTCGACAAATACGGCAAGCCAATCAAAAAAGACAAGCAGAGGAATTCGAAATCCTCCCATGATGAGAACGGCAAGGAACGCAAGGAAAACGGTGACAACAAGTGATCGTTGATTCCTGAAACACCGTGAGGCGGCTGATTGTTGGATGTCCGATGATCAGCCGCTTTCGCGTCTATGATGGATGCAATGTTCCGGCTCGAGCAAGGAGGCTTGATATGGCGGATAAAGACAAGGTCTTATCCATCGGCAAGACGCTGAATACGGTGCAGGATCGGGTACGCAAAGGCATGTCCGGCGATTCCGTTGCGGAAAGGTTGGCGAATTTCGCCAAAGCGAGCGAACTGCTCAGCTCCATCTGGACATTGCCGCCAAGCCAGCTGCTGCGATTCCACCATGACACCGACCTCGCTTCGATGAATGGCGGGGCCACTCCGGGATTCGACGGCAACAAGGAGGACGCAGAACGGTTCATCTCGATCAGTTCCGCGGAAATAGCGCAATACCAGCGTCTGATGTATGCCAACGGAGTGAAGGGATCCCGCAGAAGGCTGTTGATCGTGCTCCAAGGCATGGATGCCTCGGGGAAGGGCGGCATCGTACGTCATGTGTTCCGGCAAGGCGACCCGATGGGCATCCATTACCACGGGTTCGGAGCGCCCAAGGGCGAGGAGCTCGACCACGACTATCTATGGCGCGTGAGGCGGGAACTGCCGGACAACGGTTGGATCAGCGTTTTCGACCGATCCCAGTACGAGGACATCGTCATGCCGCGCATCTACCAGACGCAGCCGGAGGATGTGTGGAAGGCGAGATATGACGAAATCAATAAATTCGAATCGGAATTGGTCGCTGACGATTGTTCGATCATCAAAATCTTCCTGGTGGTAAGCAAGGAGGAGCAGAAAAGACACTTCCTCGCGCGCCTTGAGGATCCGACCAAATACTGGAAATTCGATGCAAGCGATCTTGAGGCGCGCGCACGCTGGGACGACTATATGCAGGCCTGGCAGGAGGTGTTTGCGCGAACCAGTACGGAACGGGCCCCGTGGTACCTCGTGCCGGCCGACAATCGCTGGTATTCCAGGGCGGTGGTTTCCGAACTGCTGCGCAATACACTCAAGAACATGAACATGATATGGCCGCCTCTTGAAGTCGACTCGGCCAGCATGCGCCGTCAGTTGGAAACGCTGTAGTCGAAGAACACCACTTCGCCGCCCGACTGGGTGGCATCCAGGTCGACGACTCCGGTGATGGCCCAATTATGGTCTCCATCGGAGTCGTCGATGATCTGGCGTACTTTCCAGCTATGTTCGCTGTTCTCCTTCGAATCATCGAGGATGAACAGCTCTCCGCTTCTCGCCTTGGCATCGATGTTGACGTACTCGTGCTCGTCGTAATAGTCGTCGAGCACATCTTCCCATTCGTGCACGCCGTAGCCCCAGTCCTTGTCGAGCGCGCCCAGATCCTCCGGACGGTCGAGGTCCATGAGCTGTACACGACGGAACATGGCGTTGCGCACCAGCACGGTAAGGCCTCGTCGATCCTCCACGACGGTGGTCTTCGCACTGGGAGCCGCAAGATTCGCGGCCTCCTGCGACGCGTCGGAATCGTTGCCGGCGTTCTCCCATTCGTCCACCAGCGAGGAATCGATGGAACGGACCACAACGCGCAGCCAGGAGATGATGTCCCGCAGCTGCTCGTCGCGCTTCTCCGCGGGAACGGTGCGGGCCAACGCGCGGTAGGCGTCCGACAGGTATCGCAGCAGTGTGCCCTCCGAACGGGCGATGTTGTAGCGGGAAATGTAGCCGGTGAAGTCGGAGGCCGTCTCCACCATGTCCCGCACCACCGATTTCGGGCTCAACCAGTAATCGTTGGCCCACGGAACATCGTGGCGGTATTCGTCGAACGCGGCGGAAAGCATGTCTTCCAACGGCTTCGGGTAGGTGACTTCCTGCAACCTGTCCATGCGTTCGTCGTAGTCGAGGCCATCCTCCTTCATCCGGGTCATGGCCTGGTCCCGGGCTTGGCGCTCCTGGGCGCGCAGAACCTGCTTCGGATCCTCCAACGTGGCCTCCACCATGGAGATGACGTCAAGCGTGTAGCTTTCGCTTTCGGGGTC
>CAVBVU010000050.1:0-10804 GCA_963598975.1 Anaerovoracaceae bacterium | reverse complement strand
TCAGTAAGGTGGCGATCGGCAGATTACGCTTGCGCATGGCTCGCGTCAGCTCGTCGCGTCCCTCTTCAATGGCTTCCGTACGGCGTTCCTTGCTGAACCATTGACGGATCTTGTTGCGGGCCTTCGGGCTCTTCGTGAAGCTCAGCCAATCACGTGACGGACCCGCGGATTCGGACTTGGATGTGAGCACTTCAACGGTATCGCCGTTTTCGAGTTTGGTGTCAAGCGGTACGAGACGTCCGTTCACGCGTGCACCCATGGTACGGTGGCCGACTTCCGTATGCACGGCATATGCGAAATCGATCGGTGTCGCCTCCGCAGGCAGAGAAACGATCTTGCCTTTCGGGGTGAACACGTACACTTCGGCCGCGCCCAGGTCTTCCTTGAGGGAACCGAGGAACTCGTTAGAATCCGGAGTCTCGCTCGTCCAATCCGCAAGCTGCTGAATCCACTTGAGATTATCGGCTTCGCTCAGTTCCTGGCTCTCGCCACGCTTGCGGTCGGAACTGTCCGGCGCGCTCAAAGCCCTGCCGGCCTGTCCGTTCGCCTTGTACTTCCAATGTGCCGCGATGCCGAATTCCGCACGACGATGCATATCCCACGTACGGATCTGAATCTCCACGGGCTTGCCGCCGGGACCCACCACCGTGGTATGTAGGCTCTGATACATATTGAGCTTCGGCATGGCTATATAGTCTTTGAAACGTCCCGGAACGGGGTTCCAACGCGCATGCACGGCGCCCAACGCCGCATAGCAGTCCTGAATGGTATCGACGATGATGCGCACGCCGACCAAATCGTAGATGTTGGCGAAATCATGGCCGCGAACAATCATCTTCTGGTAGATGGAGAAGTAGTCCTTCGGGCGTCCGGTCACATAGGCCTTGATGCTCTGGTCGTCGAGATCCTCGTTGATCTCGGCAAGAATCTGCTTCAGGTACACATCTCGTTGTCCGGCCCTTCTTGACACCAGCACAACGATTTCGTTGTAGATCTTCGGATACAGCACCTTGAAGCTGAGCTCTTCAAGTTCGGTCTTGATGGCGTTCATGCCCAGACGATTCGCCAAAGGCGCGTACACGTCCAGTGTCTCGTGCGCCTTCTTCTGCGCGCTGGATTGTTTGACGTAACGCCAGGTTCGCGCGTTATGCACGCGATCGGCCAGTTTGACAACCAACACGCGCACGTCCCGGCTCATGGCCACCACCATCTTGCGGATGGTCTCAGCCTGAGCGGAATCGCCATACTCCATTTTGGAGAGCTTGGTGACGCCGTCGACCAGGCCGGTCACGGTATCACCGAATTCCGCGCGGCATTCGTCGAGCGTGTAGTCGGTGTCTTCGACGGTGTCGTGCAGCAATCCAGCCGCGACCACCAGCGGTCCCATACCCAAATCGGCCAGGATCTGGGCCACCGCCAAGGGATGGATAATGTAAGGCTCGCCCGATTTGCGGCGTTGGGAGGAATGCTGTTTGACCGCACGCTCATAGGCGCGTTCCAGAATGCTCATGTCCTCATCCGGATGATGATATTCACACATCTTCAGAATCGGCTCAAGCGGATCCAGCGGATTCGTGCTGATCTCACAACCCAACATGTGAGCCGAAAGAACCTCATGATTGTCGGCCATCTTCCACCTCTCGCTCTCAGTTTTCCCCTATACTACCCGCGCCACCATAGGCGCAACCGAAGCATACGGCCGTGTGTTGTGCGGTCGTATGAAAGATTCACACCCTCGTTCAGGAAGACACTCCGGTCGATCCGAAGCCACGTTCGGCGCGATCCGATCCCGGCAGAACCTGCGCGGGTATGAATTTCGCTTCGACGTAACGTTGGATGACCAACTGCGCGATGCGGTCTCCCGGCTTGAACGTCACGGTATTATCCGGATCAAGATTAATCAGCGGCACTTTGATCTCGCCACGGTAACCCGCGTCCACAGTGCCCGGAGCGTTCAACACCGTCACACCCTGCTTGACCGCAAGGCCCGAACGAGGATGAACCAAGGCAACATATCCGGCAGGCAACGCTATGGCCACTCCGGTGGGCACCAGCGCCCTCTGGAACGGTTTGAGCGTGACTTCTTCGGTAGTGCGAAGATCGGCTCCCGCATCTCCCGCATGCGCATAATACAGTTCCGCCGGCTGGTCAGGATTCAGGGACTTTACCAGAACCTCAACGTTTTCCGGTTCGTTGTACGTTTCGTCGAAAGACATCAGGCGGCGCACTCCTGGCAAATCGGCTGTCCGTCGCTGGTGGTTTCGGCCAGCTGGCTGCGATGCTTCACCAGGAAGCACTCGGAACAGATGAATTCGTCGCCCTGCATCGGAATGACCGTAACGGAAGCGTCCTCATTGCTCAGATCAGCACCCGGCAGTTCGTAGTCCTCGGCAATGGCGTTCTCATCATCGTCCATATCGTTGGACGTGTTCTGAGAGCTCTTTCCCAGAGCCTGGAGCGACTCCTCGTCCTCATCCTTGTTACGCGGGGAATCATAATCCTGTGCCATCGAGACTCCTTTCGTCATCTACTTTGCTTATGCGCCATAGAATACATGACATTTACCCCGCATAGGATACACGAATCGAAATACTCGTAAAATCCGACACGTGGGGCACAATGTAACAAGTAGTTTTTCACAGAGGAAAGTGGTGCATGGTGCCTGAAAGCATACTCGAGGAAGCCCGGTTCGATCATGTCAGCGATGCCGGCGAACTCGTATTCGTTTCGGGCAAGGGAAAATTCCGCGTGAACGTTGACGAAACGCTTGAAAGAGCCATTTTGGAGGCCAAGCAGATCCGTTCCGAAGTACAGAAGGAACGTCAGTCGCATGCCCCCGCGACCTTGCCGATATCGCAGATTCAGTCGTTGATTCGTGCCGGCGCCGATCCCGCGCGCGTCGCAGAGCGTTATTCTTTGAATGAAGCGCTCGTTCGGCGTTTCTCGTCCGCCGTCGAAACGGAAAAGCAATACGCGATCAAACAGTTCCTGTCGACCCCGGCTCCGAAGGAGAGCCGTGTGCATACGCTGTCGGAACTGATTGAACGCACGTTCGCCGCGGCACGCGTACGTCTGGAGGATGTGACGTGGAGGGCCACCAGGCGTGGACTGGAACCATGGAGGATCAGCGCCCAATTCGTTTCCGGCGGCCGTACCCTGCAGGCCGAGTGGTCGTGGAACATGCATGACAACGCGGTGAACTGCTTGAATGCTGTCGCCCGTAAACTCATCGGAGAGCAAGATGCCCAGCGTGGCGGCAACGTCAAAAACCCTATGGATGAGAACTTTTTCGCTTCTCTGAATCTGCCGGGCAATTCGGCACGTTCCGCACGCATAGAGCAGACCGTATCCGCGTGGAACACGCCTGAACCGTCAATGCCGGCCGTAAGCCCATCCGAGCCACCGTCCGTGCCCATCACGCCGTCAGGAACCAACGCCAAGTCCGATACGGACGCGGATGAACATGACAACGACTCCGACACGCCGAACACCACGAGCATGTCAACGACTGAGCAGAATTCCGACTCGCCCGTCGAACAGCAAACGAATGCCTCCGGCGGCGAAACCACGGCGAATCATACGCAGAACGCGACGAAGTCGAAGCGCCGTGCCGGGCGTTCAGCCGTGCCAAGCTGGGATGAGATTCTTTTCGGCGACTGAAACGGAAGACCACTCGGACTCCGAAGAAAAGCCGTCTTCAGGCGGCTGTCTAGGCCACGTCGACCAAGCATGGAATGTCCGATTCCATCCTCGTCAACGATCCGTGCACGCTGGGCAGCTGCATCGCCTTTTCCGGTTGCGTGCGCGAATCCACAATCGTCACGGATCGCGCTGCGGAAACGATCACATCGCCGATCATCGGCTCAACGTAAGGTTCCACCGGGCCGTACACCCCTTCGCGGATCGCCTCGGCGCGTGTACGCACCTGCGCGCGAGTCCCCAGCGTCTCCCGCCATCGTGATGCGATCTCATCAGGATCCACCCCATCCTCGGCATACAGCATGACGCAACGGGGCTCTCCCCCGACCTTGCCTACCCCTTGCATCAGGCGCGGATCGGCCGCTATATCGACACGTGATTCCGGGTCGGCACTGATCATGCCATGATCGGCCACGATCACGATCAGAGTCCCCTTCGGCAGACTTCGGCGTAATAGGCTCAGCTGCCCGTCAATACGTTCGTATGTGCCGATCCACTTATCGGAATTCCAGCCGTAATTATGCCCGATCTTGTCCGCGTCCCGCATATACAGATACGTCAATCCCGGAGTCTGCGCAGCTTTAGCCGCCACCATGATCCTACGCCTCGGATCATCGTTGGAAATATAATCGCTTCCACGCAACGCCGACTGCGTCAATGCGGAGAACGCGAATTTCGGCAAGCCAGAACTGGTGACCCGCACCCCCGTTCCCGACAGTCGTTCGAAAATCGTCGGCTGGCGCTGCAGGTCAAGCGGTGGCATGGCGTTTTTGAATGAAATCAGCTGGCAGATCTCTCCGTTCGTCGGATTGAGCTGCGTATAGCCGGTCATCGCGGTCAGCCCCGGGCATGTGCCAGTACCGAACGTCGACATCGCCGCCACCGTGGTGCTCGGCATGCAGGTGGCTATCGGGCGCTGGTTGACCGAATCGTTCATCAGGGAACGCAGGTACGGCGCATGCCCGAGTCTCATATTGAGATTCCAGTATCCGAGACCGTCAACAAGCACGACCACTGCCGAATCGGCATCCGGCATTCCCAAAACGCTCTGAAGACGTTTGGGATCATCATGAACGGCGGTGCGTTGCGGATTTCCAATCGCACTGGAAATAGCGGGAAGCACCGAAGACAGATGAAGGGCCCCTCCTCTCACTCCGGAGTCAGGCGCATCATCGCCATACCGCGCGGGAACGGTCATCTCCAGCAATTCATCGACATCCGGCACTTCAACACTCATATCTACCATTCAAGCACCGCGGCGGTACGACAACCGGTAAGCCGGACGTAGAAATGAATAAAGCGAAAGATTCGGACTGCTGGTAATATTGCAAGGTTGAGTAATATTCACGCGTCCGTGAGGAGATCCACCGCATGGTGTCGAACCGCAAACCGGCAAAACCAGCCTATGACCCACGCACGGTCAAGGAGAAGATCGTCGAGACCCCGTTGAACGAGGAGATGAGCAAATCATTCCTCGAATACGCGTACTCGGTGATCTATGCCCGCGCATTGCCCGACGCCAGGGATGGTCTCAAGCCCGTTCAGCGCCGAATCATCTACCAAATGGGGCAGATGAACCTCAACCCCGACCGTCCGTACATGAAGTCCGCCCGCGTAGTCGGTGAAGTGATGGGCAAGCTCCACCCCCATGGAGACTCCGCGATCTACGAGGCCATGGTGCGTCTCGCGCAGCCATTCGCGATGCGTCTGCCTCTGGTAGACGGCCACGGCAATTTCGGTTCCCTTGACGATGGACCGGCGGCATCCCGATACACCGAAGCACGTATGGCGCAGGCCGCGCTTGGCATGAACGCCGACATTGCGGAGAACACCGTCGACTTCTCCCCCAATTATGACAACAAGCTCCAAGAACCCACCGTTCTCCCGTCGGCCATTCCCAATCTGCTGGTCAACGGAGGTTCCGGCATCGCAGTCGGCATGGCCACGAATATGGCCACGCACAACCTCGGCGAAGTGGCGGCCGCGGCCAAGCATCTCATGCGCAACCCCGATGCCACGTTGGAAGAGCTGATGAAGTACGTGCCCGGCCCCGACTGGCCGACCGGCGGCGTGATCGTCGGAAGGAACGGCATTCGCGAAGCGTACGAGAACGGCCGTGGTGCATTGACCACGCGATCGGTGACGCATATCGAAAACGTCACGGCACGCAAGAAAGCCATCGTCGTGACGGAGCTGCCGTTCATGGTGGGGCCGGAACGCGTGCTGGAACGCATCTCCGAAGGCGTGAAGAATCGCAAGCTGGAAGGTATTTCAGGCGCCATCGATCTGACGGATAGGCATAACGGCACCAGGCTGGTCATTGAGATCAAGACGGGGTTCGACCCGAACGCCGTGCTTGCGCAGCTGTTCAAGCACACGCCGCTGCAAGACAACTTCACCATCAACAATGTGGCGCTGGTCAACGGACGCCCGCATACGATGGGCCTGAAGGAAATGCTCGAAGTATGGGTGGACCACCGACGCACGGTGATTCGCCGTCGTAGCGAATTCCGCAAGAAGAAGGCGCTGGAACGCCTGCACCTCGTGGAAGGCCTGCTGCTCGCGATGGTCGACATCGACGAGGTGATTCAGGTGATCCGCTCCTCCGACGACCCGGATGCCGCAAAAACCAAGCTGATGGTCGTATTCGACCTCGATGAGATTCAGGCACAGTACATTCTTGACCTTCGTTTGCGCAGACTCACCAAGATGAGCCGCATAGAGCTTGAGGCCGAGCGTGACGACCTGAAGCGACGCATCGAGGAATTGGAACGCATCCTCGCCTCCGACGAGGCTCTTGACGATGTGGTGATCGAAGAGATGGATGAGGCCGTGGCCAAGTACGGCACTCCCCGACGCACCGTACTACTGGATGAGGATGCGGACGGCAATCTGACACCCGTCGTCGCCCATGGCGATGATGGTGTCTCCGCTTCCGCCATGGCCGCCGCCCGAGCCGCCGCAACGGTCTCTTCAGCCGCGGCGGACGTTGCCGCTGCTGCGAAGGCCGCAAAAAAGGCCGGCGAGGACAATGCGACCGCAACAGCCTTGCAGATTGACGACGAGCCGTGCGCCGTGATGCTGTCGGCCACGGGTCTGATAGCCCGTACCGGCGAGGATGCCGTGGAGCGCTGGGAGAATCGTTCCGGTTCCGACAAGCGGGCCAAAGACGATCAGATCATCTCGATTTTCCGCACCACGACCCGATCATCGTATGGTCTGATCACGTCTGCCGGGCGTCTGGTGCTGGCCCATGTGGTAGAACTCCCCTATCTTGCCCCGGATGGCCCGTTAACCGTTTCCGGCGGCGTGAAGGCCGAGGAATTGCTTGGTCTGACGGAGAGCACCGATCCGATTCATGGCGAGCGTGTGATCGCCGCAATCGCGATGCCTTCCACCGAAAATGCTGATAAGGACGGCGATACGGCGGCGCCTGTTCCCCTGGCGTTAGGCACCCGAAATGGCGTGATCAAACGATGGAACCGCGAATCCCCGACCACCATGGATTCCTGGAGCGTCATCGATCTGAGGGACGACGATGAGGTTCTGGCCGCAGCCGAAGCTCACGATGAGGATCGGCTAGTGTTCGTCTCCACGGATTCCTCGCTTCTGACCTTCGACGCGAAGAACGTACGTCCGCAGGGCCGTACCGCCGGCGGCATGGCCGGTATCCGCCTGGCCGAAGGATGCTCGGTCATGGCGTTCGCCGTCGTTCCCGCGCACAAGGTCGCGTGGAACTACGAGGAGGGTGAAAACGGATTGACTTCCGCTTCGGGTGCCGTGGTGCTTACCGTTGCGGGCGACTCCGATGCGCTACCCGGAACGGAAAACGGTTCCGCCAAAGTAACTCCGCTGGAGATGTATCCGACCAAGGGCCGCGCCACTGGTGGCGTACGTTCACAACGTTTCCTGAAGGGGCAGAACACGCTGATCTTCGCATGGGTGGGCGCATATCCGGTATATGCCTCCACCAAGGCCGGAACGCCCGTGGAACTTCCCAAACCGGACATGCGCCGCGACGGTTCGGGAACCGAGCTGGATGCGATCATCAGCTTCGCCGGATAGTCATACGAACAGGCAAACAGACGTTGATATGTCGACGACACTCGTCCGCCGCGTTTCCTCAGCTGGCCCCGACTGGGTTATCAGTCCGACGCGCTCCGATACAACGATGCATATCGACCATTGAGGGCCATCAGTTGTTCATGGGAACCGACCTCCAGAATGTCGCCGTTCTCCATGTACAGGATGCAGTCGGCATTGCGGATCGTCAGCAGTCGGTGCGCGATGATGAAGCTCGTGCGCCCCTGCATGATGTGCTCCATAGCCTATGTGATGAGCAATTCCGTCTTGGTGTCGACCTGCGAGGTGGCTTCGTCGAGAATCAGAATATCCGGACCGGCCAATACGATGCGTGCAATGGAAAGCAGCTGCCCCGCGATAGTGCCGAGTTCTCGTCAGAGATCACGGTATCGTAGCCGTCGGGGAGTTTGTCAATGAAGCTGTCGCACTGCACGGTTTTCGCCGCAGCGATGATTTCCTCACGTGTGGCGTCGGATTTGCCGTATCCGATGTTATCCGCAATGGTTCCCTCGAATAACCAAGTATCCTGCAGTACCATGCCGAATTTCTCTCGAAGATTCCGCTTGGACAGGTCACGTGTGTCGACGCCATCGATTCGAACGTAAAATACCAATAACTCAGCATGGGCAATTTAAAAAATCCGACCCAGTAAACGACGTTCCGTTTACAGGGCCGGATTGCAACGGTACGGATTGGCGGCGCAATACCGGAACGGCCGTGAAAAGATATCAAAGACATCTATTCACGGCCGTTCCAGTGTTTTGAATGCCTGTTCCGACTCCGATTCACTGGGCGAGCTGATCGCCGCACTTCTTACGCAACGTCTCATGCATGATGACCATGAGCACGAGGAACACAAGCAGATACCACGGGAAGATGTTCATAGAGATGTTCTGACCGATCAGTCCGAACACCGGCGGCATACACATCGAACCGCAGTATGCGCACGCCATCTGCATGCCGACGATGGCCTGAGACTTGTCCTCACCGAAGTAGGCCGGCGTGGAGTGGATGACGCATGGATAAATCGGAGCACATCCTAGGCCGACGATGATCAGACCCACAACGGTGCCGAGATTATTCGGTACCGGCAGAAGCATCACAACGATTCCAAGCAATACAAGAGCCTGGCCCATGCGAATCATGGTCGGATCGCTGAATTTCATGGTAATGAAACCGCTGAGCAGGCGTCCCGCCGTAATGCCGATGAAGAACAGGCTGCCCCACATGGCGGCGGTGGTTTTGTCGACACCTCTGCCGAGCGCCATATAGCTGCTGGCCCACAGCATTGCCGTGGACTCAAGCGCGCAATAGCAGAAGAACATGAGGAGAATCTCGCGGGCGCCGCGGATGGCGAGCACTCCCTTGATACCGAGAGGCTTACGGGCCGGTTCCTCAGCGGACTCCTGATTCCCGGACTGTTCGGTGCCACTGGCCTGCGAGGAACGCTTCTTCCACAGCGGAAGACTGAAAATGAGCACGGCCGTCAGTACAATCTGCAGAATGGAGATGTAACGGTATCCCCACGACCATCCCTGGCCAGAGCTCAACGCGTATCCCATGATGTACGGACCCGTCAACGCGCCAAGCCCCCACATGGCATGGAGCCAACTCATATGCCGGCTCTCATAATGAATGGCAACATAGTTGTTCAGGGCGGCATCCACACCGCCGGCTCCAAGGCCGTACGGAATGGCGAAAAGGATCAGCACCCAATAGCCGGGCGCGACGGAGAATCCAAACAGGGCGAACGCGGTCAGGGCCACCGACACCGCGGTGACCTTGCCCGCACCGAATTTGAGGGTCATGCGGTCCGACATCAAGGCGGAGACGATGGTGCCCGCCGAGATGACCATGGAGATGCCACCCGCCCATGAAACGGGAGCACCCAGATCGGTGCTCATGGTCGGCCATGCGGCGCCCAATACGGCGTCAGGCAGGCCAAGGCTTATGAAAGCCACATAAATCACAGCGAGCAGAAGATTGACCATCTCGTCCCCTTCAGCGGTATATGGTTACGGCAACGTTTTTCCACGTAGCATTTTAAACATACCTACCTGCCACTCGGTAACCTGTATGTTGAACTATCGTCCGAAGGATTTTCAGTTTCTACCGATTTTCCGGCATGCCGTCATACCGGAAAATCGGAAGACCAGAGGATTCGAAAAATATCAGGTGTCAATCTTGGAACGGTCGAAATCGTCGGCATTCTCCACGATGAATGCCTTACGTGGCGGCACGTCATCGCCCATCAGCAGGCTGAAGATATGGCTCGCCTGCTCGGCGTCCTCCATGCGGATGCGCCTCAACATACGGGTACGCGGATCCATGGTGGTGTCCGCAAGCTGGTCGGCATCCATCTCGCCAAGACCCTTATACCGTTGGATATCCTCGTTATAGCCGACATGCTTCTTATCAAGCTCAGCCAATTTGCCGGCAAGCTCATCATCGGAATACGTGTATATGTACTCGCCTTTATGGGTACCGCTCAACGCGATTCGGTGCAACGGTGGCACTGCGGCATACACACGGCCGTGTTCGATGAGCGGGCGCATATACCGATAGAACAGCGTGAGCAGAAGAATACGAATGTGCGCGCCGTCAACATCGGCATCGGTCATCATGATGACCTTGTTGTATCGAGCCTGCTCAATGTCGAAGCTCGCGCCCGATCCGGCTCCAACCACCTGTATGATCGAGGCGCATTCCTTGTTCGACAGCATCTGCGCAAGCGACGCCTTCTGCACGTTGAGAATCTTGCCTCGAATAGGCAACAATGCCTGGAATCCGGAGTTGCGTGCGGCCTTCGCCGTGCCGAGAGCGGAATCACCCTCGACGATGAACAATTCGGCCACGTCGTCATTGCCCGGCTGGCAATCGGACAGCTTCGGAGGCATGGACGCGGATTCGAGCGCGTTCTTGCGTCGGGTGACCTCCTTGGTCTTGCGGGCCTGGATGCGCGCGTGCATCTCGCCGACGATCTTTTCCAGCACGCGGCCAGACTGTTCTTTGAAACCGCGCT
>CAVBVU010000049.1:0-11348 GCA_963598975.1 Anaerovoracaceae bacterium | reverse complement strand
ACCACGCCAATCCGCATGGTGCTTGTTAATCCGGGCCGTCGCCGAATGCGTCGGCATCGCAGCATTTGATATCGCTTGAGTCATTAATTGCTTCTTTCTTAACTGTTCGTTTGAATCACGAATGTTTCGCCGACCTCATCGTCGGCCGCTTCATCGCAAGCGCTTTCTGCATTTTCAGGGGATTTGCGAAGGCAGACGCAACCGCCTTCGCAAATCATCATTTCTATATATCTTTATGTGTCTTTATGCGCGACGTCGATTGGACGCCACAAGTGGATCAATCAGCTTTTATTGGTTACGGTGTAACCCTGCTGCGTTCCATGCTCGGCGAGCGCGTTGCCATAGTTGGCGAACGCCTCCTCCAGGGTGATCTCCTTGTTGTATGCCTTGGAGATCTGGTCTCCGAAGCTGGACTGCGCGAACGGGTTGTACGGCAGGTAGGAGAATTCGGTGACTTCGCGCTGGGCCGCTTCGGAGAGGATCTCGTTGACGTTCTGGCCGCCGAAGTAATCGTTGACCTTCTTGTTGGCCTCCACGTCCGGATCGGTGAAGCTGTCGGATGTCAGGATGCTCTTGAGGCTCGGAAAGGTGCCGGTGTCGGCCATGGTCTGCGCGCCGTCGCCGTGGGTCAGGTATTCCACGAACTTGTAGGCTGCGGCCTGCTGGGTGGACTGGCTGACCACTGCGAGCGCGGAGCCGCCATCTTCCGCGGAGACCTCATCTCCTTCGTTCCACTGCGGAAGCTGGGCCACACGCCAATTGCCGGACTGATCGGGAGCGCCGTTCATAAGGTTGACCGGCATCCAGCCACCGATGGTCAAAGACGCGATGGTGCCGTCGTTGAGCTCGCGGTTCCAATCGTCGGACCAGTTGGCGGTCTTGGTGTCGATAAGGTCTTCGTCGATGAGCTTCTGCTGGAATTCGATGTACTTCTTCATTCCGGAGTCGCCGGTCATGTCGATGGTGAGGTTTTCGCCATCGACCTTCCATGGGTTGGCTCCCGCCTGCCATGCTTGGGCGGTGAACGGCTGGTATTCCATGGATGAACCGGAATTGTTGGTTATGTAGGAGCCGATGGCCCTTATCTTTTTGGCGGCCTCGTAATAGTCGTCCCAGGTTTTAATCTGGCTTCCGTCGACGCCGGCCTTCTTGAATACCGCATCGTTATAGAAGAACATTTCCGGACCGGAATCGATTGGGAGGGCGTACGGTTTGCCGTCGTACTGCAATTTGTTCCATGGTCCTGCGGAGAAGTCGTCGGCAAGGTCGTCGGCGCCGAATTGGCTCAGATCAGCTAGGTCCCCGGTGACCGCGAATTGCGTGACGGTCGGGTCTTCAAGCATGACGACGTCCGGAGCGCCCTTGCCTGCCGCGATGGCGTTGCTCAATGCCGTCTGCGTGTCGGATGCGGTGCCGGTGTTGTTGAATTTGACCGTGATTCCGGGGTTCGCCTTTTCGAAGTCAGCAATCAGATCGCTCATGGTATGGCCGGTGTCCCAGCCCCAGAACACGAGTTCGGCATTGTCGGCATCACCTGCGTTGCCACTGCTGGAATTCGTACTTCCGCAAGCCGCCAGACCGGTAAGGGTTGCCGCTGCCGTCAGTGCCGCAAGAACCTTCTGAGAGTTACGCATATCTCCTCCTTCGAGAGCCGCCATCGGGTCATTTTTGTCCGATTTGCACAGAAATATCGCTTGGTACACCGCTATACCAGCGACAGAAAAACCCACTTCGGGTGATCCTGAGATTATCTCTGCTTTGACTCTGTTTCCTCCTGGTACAACCGTGTACCATTGCTCTTTATGATACACGGTTGTACCAACATGTCAAATCACCCTCGATTCCCGCCTTCCACCCCTTTCATCCCCGAATGGACCTTCCTCGCGAAACCCATCCCAAGCCGAAGCGAAATCACCTCTTCTCAAACCCCTCCCTAGCGGCAAACAGGAGACACGGCATCCGAACGACCATAGACAACCCCTTTCCCTGGCCCCAAGTGGGAGATACGAGCACAATCACCAACTTGTGCACATCTCAATCGCCATCACTTTTTCAAAAACGTTGGAAAATCAAGGTTTTTAAAATTCCAAACCCCAATCCAACTACCCTTTTTTGTACACAACCTACAAAATACGGCCATAATTTCGAGTTGGGGCAGCCCCCCACGACAGCACACCGCCCCAGCACACCAAGCAAACCCAAACCCGACAATTCCGACCCCCAAGCCTGACGACCCAAGTCCCGACAACCCCGGATTCAAGCTCAGCGCAATCCAAACCCGACAATCCTGGTCCAAGCCCGGTAATTCCAAATCAAAGCCCAGCTACACCGAATCCAAGCCAGATGATCCAAAGCCACATATTCCAAGCCAGCCCCGCCATGGCAGCACGCTAATTCGAACTATTCGACGCAACCGCACACAGCTAACGGGCAGCACGCCACAATCGCCGGCGACGATCCGCCAAATCATGCCATGGCAACGGCGTATTCAACACAACCGGACATCCTGATTTTCTGGCACGAATCATAGCGACGCTCATCGCAAGCGCTCCCCTATGCGCATCGTCCGATAAATCAAGCTGCGTCACCGAAACAATCGTCCACCCCATACTTTCCAGTTGCCGCCGCTTCCATGCGTCACGACGCCATTGATTCCGATCCGTTCGATGATGATCACCGTCGTATTCGATACCTATGAGCAGTTCCGGATCAGCCAGATCGAGCGTCATCGACGAACCGTTGTCAAACGTGGCGTTCGGCACGACATAATTAACGGAGAACCGTTCCAGACCATACGAGTACAGGCACAAACGCAACTGCGTCTCCTTCGGCGAATCACTACCGGACTCCATCAGACACAACGCATCGTCGCACTTGTTACGATGCCGAATCGCGGTCTTTCCCAAAAAATCTCGCAACCGTCCTTTCGAGGTCCTGCCATGGCGGATCATCGACTCGCCCAATTCGGTCAACGCATCAATCCGCAAGCGTCCGGCCATCAGCGCCCACGCCGGCTCTGGGGCAAGTATCGCAATGCCGTCCCGCGTATAGCGCACGTGTTCCGGAAGCAGACCACCCCAGACATGCGATTGAATGGCCCGAAAATTCCTTCTACGGCAAGCCTTACCCGAAACAGTCACATGCACAACGGGATCGCGGTCAGAATACCAATCGGAAGATGAACACGATTCCGGAATCTCAACACCAAGGAACGCGATGGCGGACTCGTGCGATACCGCTCCGTACAAATTACCTTTGTCTTTTAATGTGTGGCAGGTACGCCAAATCCTCTGCTGCCGTTCGCCCAAGGATTGCGCCGCGATCGGCTTGTAATCGTTTTGCTCGTTCATATAAACGACGGTAGAACGGTGTTCCGCGATTGCGCCAGTCAAACCGGGGGTTGTGGTCGGAGAATGCGATTTCGGCGCGTCGCTGTGGATAACTTTTTTTCAATAGGATGATTGTGGATAACTCCGTGGATTCCGGGGGATGCCTTTTTGGGGGAATTCACCATATTTCATTGCCGGAATTACCTAAACTTGCTTTCGGACCGTCCTGGATCGACGGGCTCAACCGTACGGGGGTATGCCCCAAGTGGGAGATATCGCCGTAATTCGAAGTAGGGGCCGCCAATCTGACCCTCAATCAAAACAGTAGATTCCAAAATCGTTGGAAAATGGCGGATTTTGAAATCGCAGAGATTTCTGCACAAGCCCCCTTTCAGCCACAAGTCGCAATAAATGTCCCTTTCTACGACTTGTGGTCAGAAACCTACGCTTAACACCCAAGCCGAAAGCCCAACACCAAAGATGCCAAGCGACGTATGACCGAAGCAAGCCTCAATCCCATCAGCGCCACGATTGTCGAACCGAAGAAGTTCAAATCAATGACCAGAGGTGCAGTTCACAACCACACCCGTAAGTCATCAAAGCCGCGCGAATCGTCGGAACATCACAGGGCGAGGAACAACTCGTGAATGCGGGTATCGTCGGTGAGTTCAGGATGGAAGGCGGTGGCAAGGATATTGCCTTGACGCAGACCGACCATATTGCCATCCACAGACGCCTCCACAACGGCGCCCGCCCCTACTTCGGCCACAAATGGCCCGCGAATGAACACCAGCGGAAAATCCTTGAGCACGACATTAGCCGAAATATCCCGCCCAACATGCTCGCCAGGCGCGACCACAATGGCAGATTCGTCGGAAGCGGAACCAAAATCGGCGACGGCGGAGAACGAGCCCAACTGTCGACCATATGCATTGCGCCGCACGACGGCATCAAGCGCACCGAAGTACACGTTCTCATCGTTGTCGAGCTTGCGCGCCAACAGAATCATGCCCGCACATGTGCCGAACACCGGCTTGCCCACGGCAATATGCGCGGCGATCGGCTCGAACAGGCCGGTTGAGCGCAACAACTTGCCCTGCGTGGTGCTCTCACCTCCGGGCAGAATCACCCGATCGATCGAATCGTCGAAATCCTCGGCCGCACGCAATAATTTCCATGGCGCACCAAGACGGTCCAGCATGGCGGCATGCTCGGCGAACGCACCTTGCACCGCAAGAATGCCCGTCACGCCATGACGCGCGGATTTGGCACCAGCGGCCACGTCGGCCGACTCCTCCTTTGCGATATATTCAACGGCTACAACCATCGGATCTCCTTACACGATTATTTGATCCACACAATTCACGCGACTCTACGGACGATGGCTCACTCGCCTCTGGCCGCCATGATGGTTTCGATCTCGTCCTCGTTGATTCCGACCATGGCATCGCCCAGGTTTTCGGAGAGACGCGCAAGAAGGTCGGAATCACGCCAGTTTGCGGTGGACTGCACGATTGCGGCGGCACGCTTGGCGGGATCGCCCGACTTGAAGATTCCGGATCCGACGAACACGCCTTCCGCGCCCAGCTCCATCATGAGCGCCGCATCAGCCGGAGTGGCCACTCCTCCGGCCGCGAAGTTGACGACCGGCAGTCGACCGTTGTCATGCACATACTTGGCCAGTTCATACGGCACGGCAAGCTGCTTGGCGGCCTCGAACACCTCGTCGTCACGCAGCGAGACCAGCTCGCGGATCTGCTTGTTCATGGTGCGCATGTGACGCACGGCCTGAATCACGTCTCCCGTGCCCGGCTCGCCTTTGGTACGAATCATGGATGCGCCCTCAGCCACGCGGCGCAACGCCTCACCCAGGTTCTTCGCACCACACACGAACGGCACATCGAACTGGGTTTTGTCGATGTGATACACGTCGTCGGCCGGGCTCAGCACTTCGGATTCGTCGATATAGTCGATCTCGATGGCCTGCAGGATGCGGGCTTCCGCGATATGCCCGATACGCACCTTGGCCATGACGGGAATGGATACGGCTTCCTGGATCCCCTTGATCATTGCCGGATCGCTCATACGGGACACCCCGCCGGCCGCACGGATGTCCGCAGGAATCCGTTCGAGCGCCATCACCGCGCATGCGCCGGCATCCTGCGCGATTTTCGCCTGTTCCGGCGTAGTGACGTCCATGATCACGCCGCCTTTGAGCATCTGCGCAAGATTCTTGTTCAGTTCGTTCCTGTTGTCGGTCATCCGCCAGCCTTTCTCGAAATATTCTTTCGAAGCAGATACTAGCGATTTTCAATCACGAAATTATGTGGAATGAATAATTAGACGTTCGAAAAATTGGTTTTACCAAATTTAGACCTTATTTTTCGACACTATCTAATTTGCTTGTGATTTCGATTCCTGCGATACCCGACACATTTTCACCCGTTTTCTTGCCTCGTCCGAGATTCCCGCGTTCGATTCATCCGTTCGCACGCGTCATAGAAAATATGGATATCCGGAAGGCTTTTCCACGACCACATTGCGGACAGCACTAGCAATGCGGTCGCGAAACTCCCCTGCAAACCATCACCTATTGCAAAATCTGCAGGTGACGTCAGTAAGACGTGCGCAAGAATTCAATGAGGTCTACGCACGAATCACATGCCAATCGCACGCCAATCACATACGAATCACATGTTGTGCGATGCGCATGGTCGAATCTCGATGCGAGACGAGGACGACCGCGCTCCCATCCTGAGCCAACCTATCTATGGACCGCAGAATCACGGATTCGTTGTAGGAATCAAGACGGCTCGTCGGCTCGTCGAAGAGCACCAGATCCGCATTCCGCAGGAAAATGCGGGCCAAGCCGATGCGCTGACGCTCACCCTCCGACAGGCGGTCGCCCAATTCTCCGACGCGGGTGTCAAGACCGTCAGGCAATGAATCAACCAGATCAAGCGCAGACGCTTTTTCAAGGGCGTCGCGCAGTATCCGATCAATTTCGTCAGCGTCGAGTCCGCCGGTTCCAACTCCGCCAAACTCAACCCCACCTGGACCAACTCCGCCGGAATCAACAACGGAAGCGCTAGCCACGGAAACATTATTCACGGAAGCACTAGCCGTGGAAACATCGGCCGCGGAATCGATTATGGAAGCCGGCAAGGCAATCATGAGGTTCTCACGAATCGTGCCGTCGAACAGGTACGCCTCCTGCCCCATCATGGTCTGCACGCCGCGACGCCAAGACGCATCGACCTGCGGCAGAGGCACGTCCGAAAGTTCGACCGCGCCGGATTGCGGATCCCAGTAGCGCATGAGCAGCTTGAGCAGCGTGGACTTACCACGACCAGAAGACCCCTGAATACCGAGGATTCCGTGTTTCGGAACGTCAATCGAAACATGGGAGAGCACCGGAGCGTCGGAACCGGAGCCCGCACCATACCCAAACGTCACGTCCCGCATGGCCATGCCATGATATTCCGGCCGCAAAGCACCGGTTTCCTCCACTGCCGGAGCCTCGTCCATCAGCGCGAACAAACGACGTGCCGAAGCGAACGTCTGCGTAAGATTCGCCGGCAGAGCGCTCAACGCCAGAGTCGGACCGAACGAGCTGGCAAGCAGTACGAACGCGGCCACGATCTTCGCCGTATCCAATCGCACCGCAATCTGCGTTCCAATGCTGGAGTACATCACGAAACTGGGCACGCTGATCGCCAGGAAAGCGGCGATCGCAGTAAACAGCATTACCAAAATCGCACCCAGGCCGGCGAAATCGCCATTTCGAGCGCTTAAACGGGCACGGTTGGCCCACAGCGAGCGCGTGTGCGCAACAATCACGGCAAGACGGGACTCCCCTTGCCCGAAACGGATGATCTCCCCGATTCCACGCATGTCGTCGAGCATCTCATCGTCAAGCGCGGCGGATTCCGCACGAATCTGAGCACCCAAGCCCCGTACTGCGAGCGCGAAGAGTTTGGGCAGTACGATTCCGACCGCAATATGCGCGACGATGAGCGTGACTGCGAGCGCGGGTGTGAGTGTGGCGAGCGCGATCGCGTATAGCACGGTGGTCGTCACCGCTATGACGATCGGCGAGATGGTGTGTGCGAAGAAGATTTCCAGCAGTTCCACGTCGGTAGTGATCAGCGCGATGAGATCGCCTTTGCCTTTTTCGGAAAGTTTCGCGGGTGCGAGACGGCGCAATGCGGCGAACGCTTTGGTGCGGAACAGGGCGAGCAGGCGGAATGCCACATTGTGGTTCATGTATTGTTCGGCGTATCGCATGCCGCCGCGGATGAGCGCGCAGACCACCATGCCTGTGATTGCTGCGGGGAGGTTGAGATTCCAGACGCGCAGGCCCAGTACGGCGAAGGTTGCGGCCACGCCGAATACCGGCAGGAATGTTGCGGCGAGATGGCCGAGTATGCCGCATGCGCAGGCAATGATCATGTATTTGCGCAAGGGTCCTACTTCGCGCAGCAATCGCAGTGCGATATGCAGGTCGGTTTGCGCTGCTTGCGATTGCAGATCGGACTGCACTGCTTGCGATTGTTCGGCCGCGACTTGCGGATGGAATGGCTCCGCGTTTTCAGGGGAACTTTGGAATCCGTCAACCAAAGAAGCGTCCGAAGCATCCTTCGTGCCGAATCGTTCCACGACTTCCTGCGCGTGGAACAGCGAGGCATACACGCCGCCCGATTCCATGAGATCCACATGGCTTCCTTGTTCGACTGTGTGGCCGTGGTCGAACACGACCACGTGGTCCGCCGCCATTGCGTTCGCCATGCGATGCGTGACCATGATCACGGTTTTGCCGCTGTCGGCGAGATCTCGAATGGTTTGCAGGATCAGCGCCTCGCTTTCCATGTCCACACTGCTGGTGGCTTCATCGAACACGTAGATCGCGCTGCCCCGCAGCAGTGCGCGGGCGATTGCGATGCGCTGACGCTGTCCTCCGGAAAGATTCGCCGCGTCCTGTTGGATACGCAGGTCGAGTCCTTGCGGATCGGCATGCACGAAATCGGCTATGCGGGCCGCGTCGAGGGCTCTCCACAGGTCTTCGTCGGTGGCGTCCGGACGGGCCATGAGCAGGTTCTCTCGCAGCGTTCCGGCGAAAAGGTGGCTTCGTGCGCCGACCATAGTCAGGTTCCATCTGAGCGAATCCAGAGTGAGTCCGTTCAATTCGCCGACAACGCCGCTTCCTCGAACGGCCAGCGTCACCGATCCCTCATATCCGGTGAGCGCGCCGACGATGATTTCCGAAGTCGTTGTTTTTCCGGAGCCCGATTGTCCAACGATCGCAGTGAGACGCCCCGGCTCGGCAGTGAAGGACGCGTCTTTCACCGCGCATATTTCCGCATCGGGATTATATCGGAACGAAACGTTGCGCAGCGAGACCGCGACTCCGCTGCTGTATGCGGGCAGGACAGTCGTTCCCCGTTCCGGCTCGCGCACGTCGAGCAACGCGAAAATGCGTTTCGTCGAGGTCATGCCGTTCATCGCAACATGGAAGAACGAGCCGAGTTGACGCAGCGGAATGAAGAAGTCGGCGGACAGCAACACGATCAGCAGTACGCCGGAAATCGGCAGCACGCCAATATTCGCGAACTGCAGGAACGCAGGAAGCCCGGATGTCGAATAATCGCTGCCGATCGCATACTGCCATATGGCCACGCCGATACCGGCAGCGGCACCTCCGTACGCCACGACGTCCATCGCGGTAAGCGAGCGCAACTGAATCTGCAGCACGTTCATGGTCATCGTGCGGAAATGCTCGGCTTTGTCGTCCATCTCCCGGGCCGCACGCTCGTCGGCATCGAGGGTTTTCAACGTTTCCAGTCCTTGCAGGTTGTCAAGGAACGCGGATCCCATGTCGGTGTATTTGCCCCAGTATTGCTTGAATACGCGTGCGGCGCGCATGGCCACGAATCCGACGATCAGCACGATGAGCGGTGCACAGACGAGCAGGGTCACAGCCGACGGCAGGTTGATCGGCGCCACCACGAAGAACAAGGTCACGGGAGCCAGCACCGCATAGAACAGTTGCGGCAGGAACAGTTCGAAGAAGCTCTGTATCTGTTCGATGCCCTCGCCGGCGGATTGCACCACGTCGGCGGTGCTGGTCTTCTGGGAATACGAGGGGCCGAGCGCGAGCATCTTGTTGAAGAGTTTCTCACGAAGAGCGAGTTTGACGCGTTCCGACGATTCGGTTCCGAAATATGCCGCGGTCCGCATCATAAGGAATCGTACGATTGCCGCTACGACCATGGCGAGCACGCATTGCGCATACGATACTGCGGCAAGGCCACTCGTACCGGATTCCAGCAGCGACAGGTTGGCGATGCCGCGACGCCATGCGAACATCGTCATTTCCGTGCCGAACAGCAGGTTCTCCAGCATATGCACCGCTGCGGTCACGAAGGCGATATTGGCCAGTAGCCCCACCCACATGCATACCACTTTCGCGGCGACCAACCCGCCCACTCCGGGAGCCAGGGAGAACAGCCTCTTGTCGAACATGCAGCCTCTTTCATATAACAGATACATAACCGGACGATCGCGCATCCGCTCATCGCAACACATACTCCACCTCAGGCTAGTGGAGCAAACTTGAAAGAACAATGGGAAATCTCACGACAGCACAGACAACGGTCCGGTCAACGGCCACGTCGAAATGCCACAGATTCCGGCAACACGACCAGAATCGCCTTTGCCCTGCAAAAAACAACCACGAAATCGGTCCCATGATTAGGGGCTGGATGTTCGCCTTTGAGCACGCAGCCTCGACGCAGGGTATTGGTTGCGCCAATGGTAAGTCTACCCGAAAAAGCCCTGCGCTCATAGCGACATTTTTCCTTGCGCCGTATGGTTTTGCCCCACTTCCAAGCACCTTTCCGACACCCCACGACCACCAGCGTCAAACCTTTTGCAGTAAGAGTCGGCCCCTCTCGCCGACACCCTCCAAATGACACCCATCGACAGTTTGTCAGTTCACACAAAAACCATCGAACGTTTCTTGTTGCTTCTCACAATGCAGACTCCAAGCGGCGAGTCTTATAATGTGCGGGGCGCTCAAAGGAGTGCGGCACCAATCGGCGGACCGCATGTTTTGAGCGCGAGACACGCGGGGATCCGCGAGAAAAGAGAACGCTTCATGCTCACCGAGTATACGACCCCGGGCACTTCCGTTGAGGTACGCGACGACGAAACCATCTACTCCATGCTCACCGAACGCATCGAACGTACCGGCGAAGACACCATCATCGCTGCGCGTAAGACCGGACCGGGAAGGTGGGCCAACATCACCACCGGCGAATTCCATCAGGCCGTGATCTCCGCCGCCAAGGGTCTGATCGCGTTCGGAATCGACAAGGGAGACGCCGTAACCATCTTCGCGTCCACCAACTACGAGTGGGGCGTGCTCGACTTCGCCCTGGCCGCGATCGGAGCGGTGAGCGTACCGATCTACGATACGGATTCCGCAGCGCAGGCCGAACGCATCATCAATGATTCCACCGTGAAACTCGCCATCGCCGACAATCGCGAGCGCTTCGACCGCCTTGATTCGGTGATCGACAACTGCCCGAGCCTCGAACATATCCTCATGCTTGAATCGAACGCGATGGGCGCGTTGGAAGGCATGGGCGTCACGGTTTCCGACGAGGAATTGGCCGAGCGTATCGACTCGGTGACCGCCGACGATTTGGCCACCATCGTGTACACGTCCGGTTCCACGGGTTCCCCGAAGGGCGTCGAGCTTTCCCACCGCAACTTCGTTTCCATCACGCGTGCGGCAAGCCTCGCGCTGCACCCGATGATCACCGACAACCATCCACGTCTGCTGCTGTTCCTGCCGCTTGCGCACTGCTTCGCACGGTTCATCCAGTACGCTTCGATCGCATCCGACGACGGCGTGGTCGGCTACCTGCCCGACACCAAGTCGCTGCTTCCGGATGTGCGCTCCTTCGAACCGACGTACCTGTTGGGCGTGCCGCGCGTGTTCGAGAAGGTGTACAA
>CAVBVU010000048.1:0-11457 GCA_963598975.1 Anaerovoracaceae bacterium | reverse complement strand
CTGACCGGTGCCGCCCACACCAACCGGTGCCGCCCACACCAAACAGCGAAAGGCCTCAAGTATCTTCACGCCTTACACCACCAATCGTAAATCCTCTCCAGTCCTACTCTACCTGCAATGCACCCTTGCAAGCCGGCCCACCGCACCCCTTTTTTACGATTGAGCCGGCAGTGGCCCGGTCATCCCACATGATCATTTTCCTTCATATTCTCGCCGAGGTGCCAGGCCATCCGAAGAACGCTCAGCAGACGAAGTGCGGTTCGGCTTCCTATATCCGCTGCGCTTCAATTGGCCTTTGAACCTATTCAGCAGATCCAGTGGAATGTTCTGCACTGAGTCCAAGTCAGCCGCGTTCACGCGTTTCACCAATTCCTCCGGAGTCACGCACGGGATGTCCCCCGGCCAGAACACACCAGCGACGTTTGGGACTCCCCTATTCGTGGTCGGCACCATGCAGACCAGCCATTCCACAATGATCGACCTCCCCCTGAACACGGAATTCCAGTTTTTCCGCTGCCAATTCATATTGCCACTCAATTCCAAATCCGGGCGTCCGTCAGGTCCGTTTTCGAATGCATGCTGACTGATACAGGCACGCAACAGGCATGTACGGGAGATATTCCGGTAAGCGGTATCCGATCCACCTTTGTAATTTTTCGCATCCACAAACCATAGACGGGTCCGCCCCTGCTTGTCTTGGCCAGCTATCACGCAGTCGATGTCCGCGTCGGTCCGATGATGCTGCTCATCCAGCCCGTACAATGACCAAAAAGATACGGTGTTGGGGCAATTCGCAACGATCATGCGGGCGAGAACCTGCTCTCCCCTTCGTCCGGAGCTTACTTCATTCAAGGAAAAATCGGAGTTGTGCAATCCTCCACCAGGAGTGCCATACAATCGGTACTGGCGACGTGCCTGTTCTAGGTTAATTTCGGAAATGGTGTCCCACAATGGGTCCGGTTCCCCTCCCAAGTCGTTGTCCACGAGCTTGTATCCGTGATAATTCGGTTGCCCTTCTTCAGCTTTCTCCACCTTGCACGCTTGGGCTATCGCCTGAATCACCCGCTCTTCCTTCGACAAAACAGATTGGGCATTACCACTGGCGGTGGTAGCGTCGTCCTCTTGGTTTCCTGGCTTTACTAATGGCGCCATGCGCAACAGCAAACGCTTAACATTACCGTTGCCGAAATCAACAACGACGACAGAACTCGAACCTTTGTCTTCCAATCTAATGACCGAACCGTAGCCATATTCTGCGTGCAACACTTCGTCACCTTCGTGAAGATCCGAAATCTGCAGCCTTCCACGGACGATTTCACCGCCCGTTTTCGGTCGAACACCTTTTCTCGAAGATTGAGCACCCTTCTTCGAAGAAGACTGCGCAGACGAACTGCTCACATCCATATTTACGTATATAGCGCATGCGCTGATTATGATCACTAAAAGCAATAACGTTTTCATCACATATCCTTTTGTCTCCAGCTCGGAATTCTCGGCGAACCGCATACCGTACATACACCGGACAAATAGCATGGCTCGCAGCCGACTTGCATCCGACGCAGGATTCTTCAGAAACCTTGCCGACGATTCTCACGGTTGATGGACGGAGAATCCTGTACAAACACAGCGACGGGGAAGGCTGTTGGCCTCACGTGGTTCCGCCAAGCCAACAGCCATGAACGCCCTTTATTTGCTCACGTCAATCAACCGGTGTCCGGCCAGACCAACCAGCCAACGTTCCGCGACGCTATACCCCGGATATGCCTGCTCCAGAGCCTCCGCATACAGCGCCTGCTGATGGAAGTAATCATCATGAAGACGCTTCGCCCACGCATCGGCATCCTCACCATCATGAATGGCATCGGTCTTGTAATCGAACAGAATGATGCGCTTACGGGCTTCATCGACGAAATATCCATCGATGATGCCGCGAACGACCGTCTTCCTTCCATCAAGATTGGCCACAACGGAAGAATCATCATTCAAGTCCGATACCGCCCGCAGGCGGGCCGGATCAAACAGCATGGTGAACGGTTCTTCACGGTGCAGATCGTCGAGACTGCCACCAATGATCGTGCGGACCAAATGCTCGCACCCGCCTTCCGGCAGGCCGGAAACGAACCATTCCATACCGCTCATCTGGCGGTCGGAACGAAGTTCGTCCGCAATCCGGCTCGTGATATGTCCGGAATCCTCCAAATCCTGAATGACATCCAGAAGAGCGTCTTTGGATGCGGATGACATGCCATCGGACCAGTCGAACAATTCGAGGACCGCATGCACCGCGGTACCGACTTCCGCGGGAGATAGCCGATTCTCGTTCCCATCATTCATGAAATCAGGCAGCGGATAGGAAGCGAACCGCCAATCATGCTCATCGATATTGTCAGGAATCGTCACGTCGTCAGTAACGGAGACATCACCGCCGCCGGCCGTGGTTTCCTCCTCGTCGGCATCGTCCATATCCGTAGCCAGCCAGCTACGCGCCCCGGATGCGCTCACCGTCACCGGGATGCGCGGCAACGCCTGGTCATCCACTTCACGAATCCCATCCACAGAAACGCGTTTCTTCAGATTCGCAAATCCGTCGGTCGTGGAATCCATCGGGTGCAGCGCTTCGAACGGTTCCTCATCAAGATGAACCGTTGCGAAACGAGGACAGGAGAACAGTCGTGACGAGACATCCCCGGTATCTTCCTCACGCATTCCCCTTGGCAAGGAAATACGGGTGTCTTCGGTTCCTTCTCGCATGCCGAAACTCCAATCGTACGGATACTTGAAATTCGCGGCGGCCATCAAAGCATGGGAAATCCACGTGTAATAGGAAGGCCCCTGATCCCTCAGAAACCCAATACCATATGAATACCGATTGGATGACAATGCTGATTCATAGTGAAAATCAGGATTATGGAACGCATATCCATAGAGTTTGCTTTCTTGGATTTTGCCGGCGATGATCAGTTTCTCCTCCGGACGGGTCAATGCCACATACAGCAGTCGCAGCTCCTCCTCGGCATCCCTGCCCTTGGACTCTTCGATAACGCATTGCTGCTGGAAGTTGTCGAGGATTTCAGTATGCCGGGTATCCTTGAGCTTTAATCCCGCCACACCATAACTCCGGTCTTGCGAAGCATGTTCCACCATCGGCACGGACTCGTAAACGGCCTGCCTGAGGAGTGTTCCCGTAGCGTTCATGAGAATGACGACTGGCCACTGCAGTCCTTTGGCCCTATGGATCGTCGTGATATGCACCGCGTTCTTCGTCGGCACGATGGATGCTTCCTCGTTCGCCTTATCGTCTTGACTCCACGCGTCCACGGCATCGAGGAAAGGCCTGACGCCACGCTTCCCTGTGCTTTCGAATGTTTTCGCCTTTACAGCGAGCTCGGCCAGATTCGCCTTGCGTTGGATGCCTCCCGGCAAGGACCCCATGTAGTCATACAGCCCTGTGACGGTATAGATATGCCAAAGCGTCTCATCGAGAGGATGATTGGAAGCGAAGCCTCTGACGCCATCGAAAAGGTCGAGGAATTCTTCGACGTGCCTTTTCAGCTCATCGGACGCGTGACCGTCCAAAGGATATTCTTCGGACGGATGCGCCACGCGCCACATGATGCCGAAATAGCTGGCTTTCCGGTCGAGCAGCCTCAATTCGGCAAGCTCCTCATCCGAAAAACCAAGCGATTCCATGACACCGACCAGCGGGATGTCCCGATGCGCATTGGCGATCGACTTCAACCAATCCAACGCCATCAGCACTTCCGCCTGCTTGTAATAATCGCCCACGCCTTGCACATCCACGGGGATTCCCGCCCGCTGCAGGCGGTCATGCAAATCGCCGAACAATGTGGCACCCCTGGCCAATACCGCGATATCCCCCGGCCGGTACTGCGGATTCTCTCCCTGGCACAGGCTTTGGATACGGCGGACGATCATGTCGACCTGAAGCTCGTCATCCGATCCGCGCGTTCGTTCATATGGCCGCGTGAGCAAGTCGACGGAATCGGCGGGAACGCCTTCTCTTCCATCGCCGTTTTGCGACTTTCCGGGAATCTTTCGCAGGAGGAATTCGACAGCATCCGGATTGAATTCACGGTCGGTATCCTCACCGGTTTCAAGCATCAATTGCTCTTCGAGATAGTCGACACCGCCCGTTTCTTCCGTGAGGAGATGAGCGAACACGGTGTTGACGAACATGAGGATTTCCGGCACCGAACGATGATTGTTCCTTAAAGTCGACTTGTGATCGGGACTGTTTTTCACCACGTTTTCAGCGATGTCAAGGAAATCCTTCGGAGAAGCGTCACGGAACCCGTAGATACTTTGCTTGACGTCTCCGACCATGGTCAATTTGCGCGCCTTTGAAGAGATCCGACGGATGAAATCGTTCTGCAACGCGTTATCATCCTGGCATTCATCGACGTAGATGAACTGCCATTGCTTTGACAGTCGATCAAGCACGCTTGGCTGGTCGAGAGCCTCGAAAGACCAGAATGCGACGTCGCTGAATTCCGCCACAGAACGTTCGTTCTTCACGGCAAAATACCGCTTGTCGAACAGGATGATAAGCTCGCGGAGCTCCTCAAGCCGACGCTTGGCAATCGAGTTGAGTGCGTTGGTGTGTTCGGCATCAAGCGAGAAGATGCCCGCCCATAATTTAGCCGACTTTTGCAGGTCGGAAATCACGGTCGCCGTTTCTTTGCATACAACATCGTTTTTACCCAACGCTTTGTAATCATCTTTGAAAAAAGCGGTCCTTTCGGTCGCATTGCCGGTGAGCGCCGCGTACAGATTGTTCGAACCTCCTTGGTGGAAGAACGAATACAATTCATCCCAAGTGCCCTTCTTGATGTTGTCGAAGGATGCGTACCATGTTTCGAACGGTCCGAAGAACCGATTGTTCTCGGGAAACACCGTATCAGGGTATTCGGAGCCATACGTTGCCTTGATCCGTACGACGTAATCATGAACAGCCTCCAGACGTTCCTTGATTTTCGCGTAGTTGTCGTCAATCGCTTTCCTGTAGAACCCGTTCGCATCATAGACGATCGTGTCATTGTCGAATCGCACATCGTAAGGGGCTGCAATATGGTCGAACCACTGCAGACGGTTAGTTTTCGTCAACGCTCTTTCATACAGATTCCTCATGGTCCGACGTAGGTCGGCGTCCTTTTGAGGTCCTCCGAAATTGTCCAGAACATCCATGAACGCATGATGGTGCGGGTCGTCTTCGGAATACCACTGCTCGAACAGCTCATCCAGTACTTGGTTCTGAAGATCATGACGCATCGCGTCATCGGCCATGAGTTCATACCCTGGGTGAACGTTCTCGATCATATCCGTATTGCGGTCGACGATAAGCTTGTTCAAGGCGTCGATGGTGCTGATCTGCATCATCGGTATTTCATTCTCGGCTTTCTCGAATACTTTCCGCGCTATACCGCTGTATTCCTCGGATCTGATGGCCTTGGCGAGTTTGCTTCCGTCTCCTCCTATGATGAATCGCTCGTCATGGAGGGAAGGATCCTCCGAATATTCCCTGCAGAAGGAAATGTTGTTCTCCAATCGGCGCCGCATTTCCGAAGCGGCTGCGACGGTGAACGTAATGACGAGAGAATTCTTGATCGTCGCGTCCGGATCCCGTCCGCTACGCTCAAGCAGATCAAGCAGCACGTTTTGAAGCAGCAACGTCGTCTTGCCTGTTCCGGCCGAAGCGTTGATTACGTAGGGAATGATGGTCTTTTCGGTCATTGTTCTTCTCTTTTCTCACGACTGTTTCAGAGCTTTGGCGGCGCCCAGAAGCTGGCCCACAGTCACCGGACGTTGCAGGTCATAGAGGTTGTCGTCGATGACATCCAATGCCATGATGGCCGGATAGTCGCTATAGCGCATACCGTCGGCGGATTCCCGCGAATCGTCAGACACTGTCAGATAAGGACGGACCGGCAGGTCCCCTCCAAGAATATGTTCTGCAGCGGTCTCGATTCTCAAGAGGACGAATCCGTAAAGCAGATCGGCCTCATCCTTATCGAAATGCCAATGCTTGCCAGCGTTCCAATTTTCGATGAACATGCTGCCACGATTGAGCCGTGAACTGCATTTCGCAGACGTCAATGCGATTCCGTCAGCATCGGCATACGGGCCCGTGAACATGGCGATCAAGGATGATTCCTCATTCTTGGCCGAGGTCCTTTCCCCGAACTTGTCAAGCTTAATCCGCTCCCATTGTTCGTTCTTGCGTTTGATCGGCAGGAACATGACGCCTGCGATGGTCTTATCGGGATTGTTGCTTCTCGCCGCCAGCGCATAGGTCAGCAGTTGAAGCTCATGCCCATAGAATACTTTCGATCCTTTATCCTTGTCTGGCGACTGTTTTGAGGCCGCTATGCCGAAAAGCTGTTTTTCGCTTGATTTGTAATCAAGGATCAGCAGATCATTCGGCAATCCGTCTACCGAGATGGCGTCGATGCGGTCGACCTTGCCGCGGACGCGCACAGGTACACCTTCGACGATGGGTCCTTCGAGATAGGGCCATGCCTTGTTCCTCGATTCGGTTTCCGCCTTCGTCTGGGTGAACTCGCCAAACTCGTGTTCCGTGGCGAGAGGAACGAAGTTGACGGTTTTAGGAGACTTATCCTTGGATTTGCCGTCTTGGATTTTCTTTTCGCCGAACGTAAGATTCTTAACCAGTTCCGCACGGTCGGCGTCCAACTGTTCGATGAACGACTTGAGGTTGTTCACCAGCTGCAGGTGAACCGCATGCATGCGATTACTGGATTCGAGGACATGAAGGCGTGGATCCTCGTCGGATGGATTCCATTTATTCGTTGCGGACAGTCCAGAACACTCGTCAATATATCCGCACATTTCCGCAACGGTGGGTGTCGATCCCGAAGAACGGTTGTCATCCATCCACAGATCGACCGCATGCTCAAGCACGCTGTGGTAGTACGTTCCCTCCAACGCCGCATCAAGACGGAAAGGTTCGATGTTCTTGAGTCTCAAGCCGTGGTCCAAGAAGTATTCGTACGGATTGCCGTAGTATTCCTCCATCGCCGAAACGGAGGTGGTGAACACCGTCATGCCGTCGCCATCGTCCGTCTTGACGAACAGTTTCCTGGCGGTGTCGGAGTCGATGCCATGCTGCGGCTGTTCAATCAGCTTGAACGCACGATCTTTTTCATGCCGGGGATCGGAATTCCGGGCATTCCTAGCTTCGTTCCCGAACAGTTTCAACACATAGGAGGACGGCTCCTGCGCCTGATTGCCGATATTCTTGGGGCAGGATATCGTGACGCTGTCCGCGTAAGCGAGCAGACGGTTGAATGCCAATGGCTCCCTTCGGGCTTTCCTCTCGACGATGGATCCAAGAAGCACTTCGGCCGGAATATGCTTGCCGCGGGATTCAAGGCGTTTGGCGATCCCCCTACGTTCGGAATCGTCCAATAGGCCGGATTCGTGAGGAATGGCAGGTATCTGCGATTCGCTGGCGCCAAGTACGTATACGTATCGGTACGGCCGCATGGCGGTCGGAAAAGCAACGACGTCAACAGCGTTCAAGGCTTTCGGCTTGACGCTTAGCGGCTCCATCGACAACATTGACTCGAGATTATCGGCGAACGACGGTTCGAAATCCACGTAAGGCTCGTCGCCAAGATTCTCGACGAATTCATTCAATACGTCCATGATTTTCATCCACACCTGACGTGTCTGAGCGAACATGAACTCGCGTGATTCATCCTCGTTGAGGAGATCCTTATATGACATATTGACTTTGTTCACAGCAAGGAAGCGGACCATGCCGGCCAATACTTCCTTCACGGTTCCCGGGGTCTTCGGACGGAAGATGGGATCCGCCTGGTCGATAAGCGAGGAGATCTTCCGCATTGACTCGTTGAGGTATTTGCCGGGTAGTTGGAATTTCCACAGCATTTCGGGATTTTCATGGACGAAAGCGTTCTCCACCCTGTCCAATTCGGATCTGGTGACTTTCAGCCCGCCTCGAATCAATCCGGAACGATATACGCGGAGTATGGCCTGCGGTTCACGTTCATACAGTTTGGGGTCAAGCAGTCCAAGCAGAAGATCGGCTAGAGGATGGTCCGCCATGGTTGCCGCCGGAGTCGAATTAAGGGCGATGCCATGCGAAGCGAACTCGGTTTCGAGAATCGCCCTGTACGGACTAAGGTCGCGGGCCGTGATGAGAATCTCGTCCGCAGGAACGGTCTCCAGTTTTTCCTGGATTCGATCCGCGGCCATCCGTACCTCTCCCGCAGTGTCCGCCGTGGGGATGACCTCGACGTTTCCACAGTTCGATTTCGGCTCGGGAAGCCCGATCTCACCATCCATTGCCTTTTTTCGAAGGATTCTCAGATAGTCGGGACTGAACGTTTCGTCATCGGTGATGGTGAGGTTGGAATGTTCCGCCATTTCGGACACAAGACGGAGTTCAGCCGCGGTAAGCCGTTCGTAACCATGCAGATAGAAATGCAGATGTCCGCCATTCTCCTGCACCCAGGCAATGGCGTTCAGAGGAGATCCACCCTGTAGCACATATGCGTTTCCGAAACGATCTTCAAACGCTTTGAGAAGTCTTCCCAATGATTGGACGCGGATATCGTCGGAATCCATCAGATCACCGGAGGATACTCCGGCATTGACGAGCTCAGTGATTTGCTGCGCGAACTGGTTTATGGAACCGAACACCTCGCCGGCTTCGCGGAAGGTTTCGGGATCATGCCGCATGCACTGAGACAGGAATGCCCTCAATGTGAAATTACCAAGGATGGGTTTGACATCGGTCATCCGGATCTGGGATTTCACCAAGCTGGAGAAAGAATGAACACCGACCCCCGCAACCGTCTCAGGAGGGAACTGATTTCCGTTTTGCCGGAACTCAAGAACCTTGCGCTCGACATATGGGCGGAGTCTGGCCGGAGTGACGATGAAATACTGCTCTTTGGAAGGCCTGTTTCTGGAGGACTTTCCTACGTCTGAAGCAATTTTCCGAAATAGCGAGTCAAGCTCGTCATCCTTGTTCCTGCTGCTGATTATTTCAAGGCTCATATATAACCCCTTCATTGCGGTCGCATGAAATCCATATTGCCGACTCATTTACCCAAAGCACGGCACGTAATCCATGTTTTTCAGGAGGGTGATGATCGCCCTCCCATCTGTTTTATGGAGTAAGGAAAATCGCATTCCAAAGACGGCTTATCATGGCTTATCAGTGAAGATTCATCTTCTGGGGCGTATCCACTCCTTCGGATTCTTCAGGAAGGTCTTCAACTGGCTTTGGTCGAGCGCGTCCATGGCGAAGTATTCCTCGTCGGACATGTCGATGATTCTCGCCTGCCCCATGACGTCGCTACTCCTCGTCGTCGATGTCGGACGTGTCCTCGCCCCGCGCCTCGGCCGCGGCCTTGGCGTCCTCCTCGCCGGGCAGGTACACTTCGACCTTGCCCGTCTCCGTGTCTTGGAGCACGGCCGGCTCCTCGTAGTCAATCAGCTCTCCGGTCTGCGGGTCGAACTCCGGCTGGAGGACCATGTTGTCGATGTAGTTGAGCTTGACGCCGTCGGCTTCGGCCTGGGCGCGGTTGATTCTCTCCCATGCGCTATCCCAAGCCGTGAACTCCTCGGCGTAGCCCGGATACGGTTCGATGTTGTAGCAGTCCCATGCGATGGCCTGCTCTTTGGTGACGGGCTTGGACGGAGTGAACCAGTTCGTCAGGTCGTCCGGAATCGGCACCGTGTAGGATGCGCGTCGTTCGGCCAGTTCCTCATCGGTCGGCACGGGTGTGAATCCGACTTCGGTTTTGCCGTAATCTGTTGCCATTTTGGTCTTCTTTCTTTCTTCTTCGGGGCACCCTATATGACCCCGATTGGTACTAAAGATACCACCGGACAAAATGACTCCGTCATCACTCGAAAATTGAGATAAACCCGATTTTGCGTGCCATATCGCGACGATATACGAACGACATCGCAAAGATCCACGCGACCCGCCCGGAATCCGCATACCCGATTGCTGATCCGAATTCCTTCCGTCCGACAACCGGGGTGCAGTTCATGTCAAGATTCTCCCTTTTTATAATTTTTTATATCCTTTATATCTTTTATAAGTTCCGTGGTATCCTACGGACGAACGATGATGGGATCAAGGACACGTCCCGAGGAATCAAGGAGGATTGGAATGTCGAATCCATTCAAACCAACGGCCGGTATGACTCCGCCGGTTCTGGTCGGGAGGGAACAAGCTCTCGAGAACTTCTCCTATGCACTCGATGACGGCGTCGGTGCCCCGGGTCGCCTCATGTACGTGACCGGAGCAAGGGGCGTTGGCAAGACTGTCATACTCAACGCATTGGGCGATCTAGCCCGTGAACGCGGCTGGCTGGTAATTGATGAGACCGCGGAGTCCATGTTTATAACGCGTCTGATTGAAGCCATCAAACCATCAGGTAACAGAATCGACTCCGTGACACTGCCGTCCGCATCCATGTCGGTCGCCGGCATGCCAATCGGTGCCGAAGTCAGTCTCGGATCGGTCGGGTTCAATACGCCAGAACGCGCATTGGATTTCCGTAGAGCGATGGCTGAACGGCTCGGCAAGCTCGAGCGCAAGAATCGTGGAATCCTAATCACCTTGGATGAGGTCCAAGCGTCAAATCTGACTGAGATGAGGTCGCTGGCCACCGCGGTCCAGCACCTTATCCGCGAAAAGAGAAACGTCGCATTCGTATTCGCGGGCCTGCCATCCATGGTCGAGGACGTAATCAACGACGACGTGCTGACCTTCCTGCGCAGAGCTGAACGTATGCATCTCGCCGACGTATCATTGTCCGATGTACGCACTGCCTTCGAGAAAACAATCACGGACAACGGCAGGCATGCGGATGAACACACGTTGGACATGCTCGCCGACGCGACGAACGGATACCCGTTTATGATCCAACTCGTTGGATACTGGACATGGCGCGTTTCCCAGACACGTTCCTCCAGCGATGGGGAGATATCCCCCTCCGACGCGTTGGAGGGAATCAAGCAGGCGAAGATCAAGCTCGGCGACATGGTGCATGGGCCGGCCTTGGACGGACTGTCCCCCATGGGACGCGACTACCTGCTCGCCATGGTGCAGGATGATGGCCCATCCTCGACGGGAGACATAGCCAAACGGCTGGAGCGCGATCCCGGATACGCGAACGTGTACCGTACACAGCTGATCAAAGAGGACATCATCTACCAGTCGTCATACGGGCATGTCGACTTCAAACTGCCGTACCTTCGCGACTATCTGCGCGAACACGGCGTCTTCCATCAGATGCGCAAGACCATAGCCGGCAACGAATAGACGATGTCGGCCCGCGGGAAACGGTCCGGGAAAAAGGCGGGGCCCTATGGGGACCCCGCCGAAAACCCTGCCTGGATATGCGAAGAGGGGGATCCCCCACACAAAGG
>CAVBVU010000047.1:0-11739 GCA_963598975.1 Anaerovoracaceae bacterium | reverse complement strand
TTCACATACTTGCCGTGGCCGTTCTCACGTTCTTCGATGATGTCTTCCACCGCGCTCTTGCCGACGTTTCGAATGGCGCCAAGGCCGAATCGGACGACGTCTCCGACCGCGGAATACTCGTATACCGATTCGTTCACGTCCGGCGAAAGCACCTGAATGCCCATGCGGCGGGCTTCGCCGAGGTACAGCGCGGTCTTGTCTTTGTTGGTGCTGGCACCCTGCAGAAGGGCGGCCATGAACTCCACCGGATAATGCGTTTTCAGGTACGCCGTCCAATACGAGATCAAACCGTATGCCGCGGAATGCGCCTTGTTGAACGCGTATCCGGAGAACGGCACGAGAATATCCCAAACGGCCTGGGCCGCATCCTGGGAGTATCCGTGCTCCTTCATGCCCGCGAAGAACGGCACCTTCTCCTTGGCCAGCACCTCCGGCTTTTTCTTGCCCATGGCTCGACGCAGCACGTCCGCCTTGCCCAACGAGTAGCCGGCGAGGATTCGCGCCGCGGACTGCACCTGCTCCTGGTACACGATCAGACCGTAGGTTTCGTCAAGAACCTCCTTAAGCGGCTCGGCCACTTCCGGATGGATCGGCACGATCTTCTGCAATCCGTTCTTGCGCTTCGCATAGTTGGTATGCGAGTCCATATCCATCGGGCCCGGACGGTACAGCGCGATCAACGCAGAAATGTCGTTGAAGTTGTTCGGCTTGAGTGTTTTCAGCAACGACCTCATGCCGTCGGAATCGAGCTGGAACACGCCAAGCGTGTCCCCTCGTGAGAGCAGGTCATAGGTGGCGCGGTCATCAAGAGGAATTTTGGTGTGATCGATGCGCTCCTTGCCGTTCGCCTCGATGTTGTTCAGAGTGTCTCTGATCACCGTCAAGTTGGAAAGCCCCAGGAAGTCCATCTTGACCAAGCCGAGCGTTTCGCAGGTATGGTACTCGAGCGTGGTGGTGACCGTGCCATCGGTACGTTCCAGCAACGGCGAGGTATTGGTGATCGGCTCGCTGCCCATGATGGTGGCGCATGCGTGCACACCGGTCTGCCTGATGAGGCCCTCGATGCCCATGGCCTCATCGGTGATGCGTTTCGCGTCCGGATCGGAATCGTACATTTCGCGGAATTCTCGCGCTTCCGCGTATCGTTTCGCATTCGGATCGAAGATGTCACGCAACGGAATGTCTTTGCCGCCGGTCTGTGCCGGAGGCAACGCCTTGGTGATCCTTTCTCCGACGGAGAAGTCGAAACCCATGATTCTTGCGGAATCCTTCAACGCCTGCTTGGTTTTGATGGTGCCGTAGATCACGCACTGCGCGACCTTGTCACGACCGTATTTATCTCCCACGTAATCAAGAACACGGCCACGGCCATCAGGATCGAAGTCCACATCGATATCAGGCAACGACACACGTTCCGGGTTGAGGAACCGTTCGAAGATCAGACCATGCTGCAACGGATCGAGTTCCGTGATGCCCATGGCGTATGCCACCATCGCTCCTGCCGCGGAACCACGGCCCGGACCGACCATCACGCCATGGGTCTTCGCCCAGTTGATGTAGTCGGCCACCACGAGGAAGTATCCGCAGAACTGCATCTGGCAAATGACGCCGCATTCATAATCGGCCTGCTTGAGCACTTCGATGGGAGGATTTCCGTCGTAGCGTTCCTCAAGTCCTTCCTCGACCTTCTTCAGGAACAGCGAAGTCTCGTCCCAGCCTTCCGGGCATTCGAATTTCGGCATGAACGCGCCGTCTTCGTGGTCATCGAACATGACATTGCAACGTTCGGCGATTTCAAGGGTGTTGTCGCATGCCTGGGGAATATCGCGGAACAGTTCACGCATCTCCTCGGATGTTTTCAGGTAGTATCCCGTGCCGTCGAACTTGAATCGTCCCGGTTCATCCAATGTGGAACCGGAATTGATGCACAGCATGGCATCCTGAGATCTGGCATCCTCCGCGCGTACATAATGCGAATCGTTGGTGGCCAGCAAAGGGGCATTGAGCTTCTTCGCTATCTCCAGCAGACCGTCGGTCACCTGTTTCTCGATTTTCAGTCCATGATCCATGAACTCGATATAGAAATTATTCCGTCCGAAGATGTCCTGCATCTCCCCCGCCGCACGCAAGGCCTCGTCGAACTGGCCTAGGAGCAGTCTGGTTTGGATGATTCCCGATGGGCATCCAGAGGATGCGATGATTCCCTTGGAATATTTGGACAGAATCTCCTTGTCCATACGCGGGTAGCGCATGACGCGTCCTTCAAGATTCGCGTCGGTGGACGCTTTCATAAGGTTCACAAGGCCTTCGTCGGTTTCCGCCCACATGGTCAGATGCGTAATCAGACCGCCGCCGGACACATCGTTGGGATTTCGCTTGCGATGATTGGGATCGATGTCGGGATTCCAGTTGGTATCCCAACTCACTCGGGTGGGGTCCTGACGTGCGGTTTCAGGCGTGACGTACGCTTCGATGCCGATAATCGGCTTGATGCCCACTTTTACCGCTTCGCTCCACATTTCGTACGCGCCATGCATATTGCCATGATCGGTGATGCCGACCGCCGGCATGTTCAGTTCCTTCGCGCGCTTGACGAGATCCGGTATTTTCGATGCGCCGTCGAGAAGCGAATAATGCGTATGGTTGTGCAGCTGCACGAAATTTCCGGAAGTTTCCATGTGGTCCAATCTACCTGCGCTTGATGACTTGAAGTCACAATATATCGTCTTCGAAACCGTCTATTCGATACCGACACGCTTAATCATCGTGGATAACCCACGTTCTCCGACCACAACCCCTGTACCGGCTTGACAATGCTTGTCCAATCGGCGTTACTGTCAATATACCGTGCGATCGGACACAAGCACCACGGACAACAACGTCCTTCACGAATCGAGGCGCATTATGAGTACGCAAACACGACGCATACTTCGTTTGCTGTCGTTGATCTGTCTGCTGGCCGGGCTAGCGGTCGGCGCATGTACGATAGCCGGTTTCTGCTATCTGGGCCGCGGAACATACAATCCAATCGATGCGATTGTCGTCATAGTCGTCTCGGTGATGGCCTGCGCATGCCCGATATTGCTGGCAGGCGCGGCCATATTATTTGCGAGTCAACTGATAGGTGCGCTGGTTTCACGGTGACGCGCACGCATGATGTAGAGCGCCTGCTGTAGGTCGGCGGGATACTGCGATTTGACGGTCGTCCAAAGGTGGGTCCGAGGATGTTTGAACTCCAATTGCATGGCGTGCAACCACTGACGTTCCAATCCAAGCGCTTCGCTGAGCTGCGGATTCGCGCCGTACATGGCATCTCCCGCGAGTGGATGCCCGATAGAGGAGAAATGCACGCGAATCTGGTGGGTTCGTCCTGTTTCGAGGTTCACCGACACCAGTGTGGCTTCGCCAAAACGTTCCATCACGTCCCAATGGGTGATCGCGTCCTTGCCGGACGGCGTCACGCAAAAACGGAAATCGGAGACCTTGGCACGGCCAATCGGCGCTTCGATGGTAGCTTTGTCTTCCTTGAGATTGCCCTGCACCAACGCATGATATGTTTTCACCACTTCATGCTGGGCGAATTGACGGCGCATTTCCACATATGACAGTTCGGATTTGCACACCAGCATGAGTCCGGATGTGCCGACGTCGAGCCGTGACACGATTCCTTGGCGGCCCGGAGCACCGTACGACGTGATGTGGACGCCGCGGTCAAGCAGGCTTCCCAGCACCGTAGGTCCGGTCCATCCCACGGATGCATGTGCGGCGACGCCAACCGGCTTGTCGACCACCACGATATCATCATCCTCGTAGACCACGGCCATGTCGTGGGCGATTGGTTCAGGTTCGGCCCGCTCCTCGACGATGTCGAATTCCACGGTCTCCCCCGCCTGGAGATTCGAGGATTTGGAGATTTCCCTGCCGAGTACACGGGCCTGCCCGCTTTCAATCAGTTCCGCGGCCTTAGCGCGGGAAATGCCCAGCATCTTGGCCACGGCAACGTCAAATCTTTTGCCAACGAGAGCGTCGGGGGCTGGAACCAATCTGCTCATCAGGACTTCGCCCCAGCCATCCGTTCATCAAGTTCCTTTTGACTGAACGACTCTCCAAACAACAGGAACAGCACCGCGGCGATTCCAGCGATCATCAGGAAAATATCGGCCACATTGCCGACCGACCATCCGTAATTAAGGAAGTCGACGACCTTGCCGTTGAGGAACCCATCCGCGTAGGTCACACGATCAATCAGATTGCCCAACGCCCCGGCGAACGCAAGAGAGAGTACAACCGTCCATTTCATGGAAATCGTACGCATGGCAAGCAACACCAAAACCACACATGCAACAATGGCCAGTATGGAAATCAACCATGTCATGCTCGAGCCCATGCCGAGAGACGCACCGGGATTGTGCACCAAAGTGAAGGACAGGATTCCCGGAATCACCTGTACGGTACGGCCATCAGCCAACGCGGACTGCGCCCACGCCTTGGTAAGCTGATCGGCAATGAGCGCGACAATCGCAACGCATGCAAAGACGGCCACGCGGGTGCGCAGCCGTCTTTGACTGTTCATCATGATGTCAGACACAGCCTAATCTCAGTTGTTCTGGTCGATCTGGCTGTAGTTGTTCGTATCGGACACCTGAGACACGAGCTGACCGAGGAACTCGGTAAGGCGTGCACGATATTCGCTTTCGAACTGCTTGAGTCCCTGAATGTTGCCTTCGATGACCTTGGACTGGGTCTCAAGGTTGTCGTGCACCTGCTGTGCATAATCATCGGCGGCGGTACGGGTCTTCGAATCGTAATCGAAGGCACGCTTCTGAACTTCGGCCTCGTAATTGTCGGCCTCGACATGCTTCGTGGAGAAGTAGTCATCAGCGGCCTGGGTCTTCTGCATCAGGTATTCGTTGCCCTCTTGGGTCTTCTGAGCCAAGTAGGACTCACCCTCCTGAGTCCTCTTATCCAGATACTCGTTGCCTTCCTGAGTCTTCTGAGCCAAGTAGGACTCACCCTCCTGGGTCTTCTGAGCCAAGTAGGAATCGCCCTCCTGAGTCTTCAGCGCCAGGTATTCGTTACCATCCTGGGTCTTCTGCTCAAGATAGGTGTTGCCGGACTGAACCTTCTGATCCAGGTAGGAGTCGCCTTCCTGAGTCTTCTGGGCCAGGTACTGATCGCCTTCCTGAGTCTTCTGCTCAAGATAGGAATCGCCCTCCTGGGTCCTCTGGGCCAGATAGGCGTCGCCTTCCTTAGTCTTCTGGGCCAGGTACTGCTTGCCGTCCTGAGTCTTCTGCTCAAGATAGGAGTCAGCCTTGGCGCGAGTGTTCGCGGAGTACTGATCGGCATCGGAACGAGTGTTCTCGGAGTAGGAATCCGCTTCGGTACGAGTACGGTTGGAATAATCGTTGGCCTTGCCGAGGATATCCTCGTACTTGCGCTGGCTCTCTTCGGTGATTTCCTTCGCCTTCGCCTTGCCCTTGTCAACATACTGATCGTGCAGCTGCATGGCGAGGGTCAGCATGGCGGTGGCGCGCTCAGCCTCAGTGCTGGCGCTTGCCGCGGCACCTGCGATCTTCTGCAGGCTACCGGTTTCGGCGCTCGGTTCCATCTTGGAGACCTGCTCACGCAATTGCGCCTCACGCTGCTGGGATTCCTCCAGCTGCTTTGCGATCTGCGGAATCTGCGCAACCTGCTGACGAGCCTGCTCCAGCTGCTGGGTAAGCTGTCGAATCTGCGCGGCCTGCTGCTGGGCCACGACAACCTGCTCCTGAGCGGATGCGAGGCGGCGAGACAGTTCCTCGGTATTGGCGCGGAACTGGTCGCGCTCGTGCTGCACGGCCGTGAGCTGCTCGCCGAGATCGGCCTGTCCAGCGGCCTGAGCGGCCTGGGCCGTAAGCTGATCGACCTGAGCGGAAAGACGATCCACCTGATCCTTGAGCTGTTCGTTCTGCGCGGACAACGCACGGTTGCTTTCCTCAGCCTCGGTAAGCTTAGAAGCGGCGACCTGAGCGGCCTGAGCGGCCTGATCACCAGCGCCGGCTGCCTGTTCGGAAGCGGACTTCAACGTCGCGTTCTCCTGTTGCAGGGACTGCACCTGAGCGCTGAGCTCGGAAATCTTAGAATTCAAGCCGGCAACATCCGGACCAAGAGCCTGAGTGGACTGACCGCCAGACGCCGCCTGCCTACCAAGTGCCTCAACGGTCTCGGTCACCTGATCAAGGAAATCGTCGACTTCCTCGGTATCATAACCTTCCTTGAAACGAACGGTCTGGAAGATATGCTCCCTAATATCTTTCGGCGTCAACAGAGCCATAAATCTTACACCTCGCTTTGGGCTTGATGCCTTGCTGTGTTGTATCAACTTCCGATGCTATCACGGAAGCTATTGTTTTTTACTGAACTAGGGTGTTTCGCCCCTGTTTTAGACAAGAAAATCGATGACGATGAGAATGAAGTAAAGCACGATGAACGCAACATCGAAGTAGATCGGACCCATCGGAATCGGACGAATGTACTGACGAAGCCATCGCAGCGGAGGTTCGGTCAACTGATAAACGGCATCGATGATTGCAGCCAGAACACCACCGGGACGCCACATCGGAGAGAGGACCGACACCCAGTCGAGAATCATGCGGATGAACAGCACCAGAATATAGGCGTTCACCAGCAGATGAACGATGCTACCAATCATTGTCAGAATCATGATGCAACACCTTAGCAAGTCGGCATAACAAAGGCTCCCTTGCGGGAGCCTTCACACGAATCCGATGATTTACTTCCGGCCGTCAGTCAGCGAACAAACCATGCGCCGAGTTGTTCGTCTGCGGCTCCTCGACCTTGATGTTCACCAATGCCGGGGAAAGCAGGAACACACGCGGTGTGACACGTTCGATGGAACCACGCACTCCGAACACCACACCGGCGGAAAAATCCACGATCCGGTACGCCACCGACTCGGCAACGCCAGTCAGATTCAGCACGACCGGAACTCCGTCGCGCAACGCTCGCCCGACCAGCTGCGCGTCATCATAGGACTTCGGATGAATCGTGACGATACGGCTCACTCCGCCGCCATGAAACGGATTGGACTGGTCCCTCTGTTCCCTTGACGAGCCCGAAGACGCAGCCGACGAAGTGGACGGCATCGGCGTCACCGAATGGTCAGAATCGAACGATGTCTCTCCGGCGTCCGTGTCATCGTTGAAGATATCGTCATCCTCAGCAATGTCGGACATGCCCAAGTAGGACATCGCATTCTTCATAAAACCTGCCATGAATGTTCCTTTCGCGGCTACATGCCGGCTTTAACGCAGGAAATCCGGGATATCGAGATCGCCTGCGGAATCGTTCGAGGAAATCACCTCATGCTCGGTAGTCTGATCGAACGAAGGAACGGACGGGGCCGGAGTGGACGGAATGTAGCTGGACAGCGGCTGCACCTGCGGGGTTGCCGGGGTCTGGATGTACTGCGGAGTTGCCGGAGTCTGAACGTACTGCGGAGTAGCCGGGGTCTGGACGTACTGCGGACGCTGGGTGTGGGCCGGAGACGACAGGGCGGACAGAGGAACGGTTTCCTGCACCGGAGTCTTCTTCTCTTCCACAGGCTCGATCGGCTTCTTGGAGTTGGCGTCGAAGCCGGCTGCGATCACCGTGACGCGGACCTCGTCCCCGTAAGCGTCGTCCAAGGACAAACCCCAGATAATCTGGGCTTCCGGGTGGATGGCGGCCTGCACCAACGCGACCGCGGCCTGGGTCTCCTGCAGCTTCAGATCGGTCGGTCCGGCAACATTGACAAGGGCGCCGTGCGCACCCTCGATGCTTTCTTCCAACAGCGGCGAGCTGATGGCGATCTCCGCGGCCTGGGTGGCGCGGTCTTCTCCCCGCGCGGAACCGATACCGAACAGCGCCGTACCTGCGCCGCGCAGAATCGCATTCACGTCGTTGAAGTCGACGTGAATGTACGAATTCGCGCTGATCAGATCGGTGATGCCCTGAACACCGGCCAAAAGTGCGGTATCGGCGGTCTTGAAGGCCTCCATAATGCCGATGGAGCGGTCGGAAAGCTCCAGCAGTCGATCGTTCGGAATGACAATCAGCGCATCGACTTCCTCACGAAGATTTTCGATACCAAGCTCGGCCTTGCCTGAACGCTGCGGACCTTCAAAGCTGAACGGTCGGGTTACCACCGCGATGGTCAATGCACCTTGCTGACGGGCGGCGCGAGCCACGATCGGGCTTGCACCGGTACCGGTACCGCCGCCTTCGCCACAGGTGACGAACACCATATCGGCTCCCTTGAGGGATTCCTCGATATCGGACTGGTGGTCCTGGGCCGCCTTGGCACCCTTCTCCGGGTCGGCGCCCGCACCAAGACCACGGCTGGAGGCATCGTTCAAGGAAATCTTGATATCGGCGTCAGAACGCATCAAATCCTTCGCGTCGGTATTGATCGCGATGAACTCAACACTTTGAAGACCCTCGGTAATCATGCGATTAACGGCATTGCCGCCGGCCCCACCGACACCGACGACCTTGATGTTGGTCTTGTCGTTGAAATCCCCATTCTGGGCAATCTCGCTCACCATAGTCTCCTGTCACTCACGTTTACGCATAACTCTATCGCAGAGGTGCTGATATTACGCGCACTTTTTCACGCGTATGCCGGCGTTTTTCACTTTTTCAACACGGTTGCGACCGAACGGCCAGCTCATCGGTCACAACCGTTTTTCCCTTCAAGCCCCCCGAACATCCCCGGACAACGGACGTCAGTAGCTCGCATCCATCGGATCATCACCGAATAATGACTGACGTTCATCATGCGTTGTTTCGCGGGATTCCAGCCATCCGTACGGCAGATGCACCTTCTTCGCAAAGCGTACCCGACCTCGTGGCTTGTCAACCACACGTTCGGGGAAACGCATGTCAGGGTCGAGTTTATCAATCTCGCGACGCACATCCTCAAGATTTTCACATTCCATGAACGCACGGCGAGTGGAGCCTCCGACCGGAAAACCTTTGAGGTACCATGCGACGTGCTTTCTCAGGTCATGCACGGCCATGCGCTCGTCGCCATCGTAGAACTCAGTAAGCAGTTCGGCATGACGCTGTATGACGGCGCACACATCGCCCAACGTCGGGTCGATACGATGTTCGCTACCGGCGAAAGCATTTTTGATATCAGCGAACAGCCAAGGACGCCCCTGGCATCCCCTGCCTATCGCCACACCCGCGCAACCGGTCTGCGCAACCATGGATAGGGCATCGTTCGCACCCCAGATATCGCCATTGCCGAACACGGGAACATCAAGCGCTTCCACAAGCTCACCGATACGGTTCCAATCCGAGTGACCGCCATAATATTCGGCCGTGGTCCGAGCGTGCAGGGTCACTGCTTTGCAGCCTTCCTCCTGCGCGATATGCCCAGCCTCCAAAAACGTCTCGTGCTCATGGTCGATGCCGACACGAATCTTGGCCGTGACCGGCACGTTCGCCGCATCACAGACCTTGACCACCCGCTGGATGATCTCACGGAACAAATCCGTCTTCCATGGCAGCGCCGAGCCACCGCCGCGACGAGTCACTTTGGGAACAGGACAGCCGAAATTGAGATCGACATGATCGGCCATGTTCTCGTCGATGACGATTTTCGCCGCCTGCTCCACAATCGCGGGATTCACGCCATACAACTGCAGGGAACGAATCTTCTCGCTGGGAGCAAAATGGCACAGCCGCAACGCCTTGGGATTGCGCGCGACCAACGCTCGCGCGGTAATCATCTCAGCCACGTACAGACCGTCCGGACCATACTCCTCGCAGAGCACACGGAACGGCCAATTGGTGACTCCCGCCATCGGCGAAAGCACGACCGGCGTGGCAACATGCACGGGCCCCAAATCAACAGGCTTGATAACGGGAAGAACCGACGGCCGAACCGCGTCGGTACGCGGATCGAGCACGTCGAATTCCTCGTAAGCAGTCACAATGCTATCTGGCATACGAACGCTTCAATAGTTGCGAATCGATTTAGTACAGGCCGCCGGCCTCGGCGATCTTGACGGACTCCGGCCATGCCTCGCCGCCCATCTCGACCGGTACCTGCGGATAGCGGACGTGCTTCTCGCCAATGCGGTCGGCCACATAGTCGGCCACCTTGTCAAGAGCCACGCGTTCCTGCTGCATGGTGTCACGTTCGCGAATAGTGACGGCCTGATCTTCGAGGGTATCGAAATCGACAGTCACACACAGCGGGGTGCCGATTTCGTCTTCGCGGCGGTAACGACGTCCGATGGCTCCGGCCTCGTCGTAATCGATCATCCAGTCATGCTGGCGCAGGTCGGAAGCCAGGTTCTGGGCCACGGACTGCAGCTCCGGCTTCTTGCTCAACGGCAGCACTGCAGCCTTGACCGGAGCCAGACGCGGATCGAGACGGAGCACGGTACGCTTGTCGACGCCGCCCTTGGTGTTCGGAGCCTCGTCAACGTCGTAGGCATCCACCAGGAACGCCATGAGGGAACGAGTCAGGCCCGCGGCCGGCTCGATGACGTACGGCACGAACTTCTCGCCGGTGGCCTGGTTGAAGTAGCTCAGATCCTCGCCGGAATGCTTGGCATGAGACGACAGATCGAAGTCGGTACGGTTGGCCACGCCTTCAAGCTCGCCCCAATCGGAGCCCTGGAAGCCGAACTTGTATTCGATGTCGACGGTGCGCTTCGAATAGTGGGCCAGCTTCTCCTTCGGATGCTCGTAATGGCGCAGGTTCTCCGGCTTGACACCCAGATCGATGTACCACTGGGTACGCGCGTCGATCCAGTACTGGTGCCATTCCTCATCAGTGCCCGGAGCCACGAAGAACTCCATTTCCATCTGCTCGAACTCACGGGTACGGAAGATGAAGTTGCCCGGGGTGATCTCGTTACGGAAGGACTTGCCCATGTTGGCGATGCCGAACGGCGGCTTGGAACGGGAAGAGGTCATCACGTTCTTGAAGTCCACGAAAATGCCCTGCGCGGTTTCCGGACGCAGATAGTGCAGCGAGTTCTCGTCCTCGACCGGGCCAAGATGGGTGCGCAGCATCATATTGAAGTCGCGCGGTTCGGTCCAGTTGCCGCGGGTGCCGCAGTCCGGGCACACGATGTCCTGCAGACCGTTCTCCGGCAGCTTGTCGCCATGCTTCTCGGCATAGGACTCCTCGAGCTTGTCGGCACGATGGCGCTTGTGGCAGTTGAGGCATTCGATCAGCGGGTCGTTGAACACGGACACGTGGCCGGAAGCCACCCACACGGCCGGCGGGAGGATGATGGACGTGTCGACGCCCACCACATCGCCACGGGTGACGACCATGGAACGCCACCATTCGCGCTTGATATTGTCTTTCAGCGCGACGCCGAGCGGACCGTAATCCCATGCGGAACGGGTTCCGCCGTAGATTTCGCCTGCGGGGAACACAAAGCCGCGACGCTTCGCGAGGGATACGACTTCATCGAGTTTAGATACAGCCACAATGCACCTTCTGGTTTGAACGGTTTGGGGTCTTTTACAACCGCACAGCCTACCTTCCCATACTGACAGCTGATGGCACGGCGTCAGCCATCGTCGCGCATCGCAACCGCGCATCTGAAAACCCGGTCGTTCAACGTGACCGTGCGGATTTTCTGAGATGCATGCGGATTATTTGAGACTTGTGTGGATTATTTCCGAACCGTGCGGATTATTTGAGTCATCGTTTCCTATAAAACGTAC
>CAVBVU010000046.1:0-12030 GCA_963598975.1 Anaerovoracaceae bacterium | reverse complement strand
ACCTTCGACCGTAGCGGAGGATGCAAGGAAATGATTCGTATCGGATTACGTGACGCGCGAAGCCATTTCGGCCGTTTCATCATGTCGATCGTGGCCATCGCGCTCGGCGTGAGTTTCGTGGTCGGCTCGTTCTGCTTCCGCGAGATGCTCGACAATCAGGTCTCGCAGATGATGTCGACCAACGCGGACCATGACGTGTATGTCCGCGGCTCCGAGGAAATCAAGTCCGATTCCTCGTCGTTGCTTTCCACGACCAGCTACAACAGCATCGACGTCGATCTGGTGGACGAAATCAGCAAGGTCGACGGCGTGGCCTCCGCCCATGTGGGCTACTCGTTAAGCGGAATCGTGCTGGTCGATTCCAACGGAGACGCCGTGACCACCATGGGATCGCCGACTCTCGCCATCGGAATGACCGAATCGGCACCATGGCGTTCCGCGAAGTTCACATCCGGAACATACCCGAAAGGTGAGGATGAAATCGCCCTGCATTCCTTCGCCGCCGAACAGTCGGGCCTGAAGGTCGGGGACAAAGCGAAGATCGTCTATTCCGACGGTCCTCATGACGTTACCGTCAGTGGCATCTTCACCACGGACGCCAGTCAGGCAGGCGCCATCATCGTCGGAATCGACAATGCGGTCGCCAAGGAAAAGTCCGACGCGCAATCGGAGGATACCGACAAAACCTCGATGATCTGCGTCTATGGCAATGCAACCACTCCGTTGGATGAACAACAACAGCAACAGCTTGCAGACAGAATCAACAAGGCGTTGCCGAAAAGCGCGAAGGCGCACGCCATAACCGGAGACTCCTACCGTGACGAATCCACGCAGTCCACACAGGACGCGTTGGGATTCATTCAACCGCTGATCCTCATTTTCGCGGTGATCGCGTTGTTCGTCGGATCGTTCATCATAGCCAACACGTTCTCGATGATCGTGCGTGAATCGATGCGAGGATATGCGCTGTTGCGCTCCATCGGCGCTTCCCCCATGCAGGTGTTCTCCACGGTGATCGTGCAGGCTCTGGTACTTGGATTCGTGGGATCGGTGTCCGGCATAGCGTTGGGCTGGGGCGTGGTCAAACTGATCGCTTCCGGATTGAACTCCATGGGCATGCCGTTGACCGGCGCCACAGACCCGACCGTTTCCGATATGGCCATCGGTCTGATCGTCGGCATGGTGGTCACCCTGATCGGCGCCGCGCTACCGGCCAAGAACGCCGCATTGGCACCTCCTATCCAAGCAATGAACGAGACCGTCAATCCGGAGAAGCCCGTGCGCGCACGAGGCGTTCTTGGAACGATCATGGTGGCGGCTGGATTCATATGCTGGGCGTTCGCCTGCGCATTGGCGAACGCGGACGGCGACGGCCCCACACCATGGAACATTTTGAACGATATGGCCGTGGGCTGGCCGCTGGGCATCGGGGCCGCATTGGCCGTTATCGGCGTGATTGTGGCGGGACCTGCGTACGTTTCCCCCGCCGGAACCGTGTTGGGATGGCTCCCGTCGAAGCTATTCCCAGTTACCGGACGGCTCGCGACGCGCAACATCTCCCGTTCCAAAAGACGTACGTCGAACACCGCGGCCGCATTGTTCGTCGGTGTCGCCATCGTCAGCTGTCTGGGTGTGGTGGCTTCATCGGCCCAGGCTTCGGTCAGCTCTTTGATCGACACCGGGCTCAAGGCTGATTTCGCAATCGCGTCGGCCTCGTATGGTCGGATCCCCGATCAGGCCATCGAGGATATACGCGATATCGACGGCGTTGAAGACGTGGTATCCAACCGTATGGTTCTTGGCGTCAAATACGACGGGGAATCCGTTTCCGGAATCACCTTCGCCACACAGCCGGAACTGTTCACCAAGATATTCGAGGCGGAGACCACCCAGGGCAACGCCGTCGACGCCTTGGAGTCCGGCGAGCTCCTGGTAGGCAAGGACGTTGCGGACGATCAAGGATGGCAAGTCGGACAAAAAGTCAAGGTGACGGCCGAAAACACCGTGATAGATGAGGACGCCACGTCAAAGGCCCAGGCCGATTACCAGGCGCAGGTGCAGGCGCATGTGCAGGAGTTGCAGGAACAGGCCCAGCAACTCGCGCTCTCCGGCGATGCCGCCGCGGCACAGGCGAAAGCCTCCGAAATCGAACAATATGTGGCGGACGCGCAAAACGTCGATCCGACCACATTGGTCCGCACGAAGAAGGAGACCACCGAAAAGACGCTTACGATCGGTGCGATCATCTCGAATTCCATATACCGCAGCTATCTGATCATCAACGATGATCTGGCTGAGGAGATCGGCAACAAGCAGACAATGTTCGTCATGCAGGCATACGTTGCCGATAAGAGCGGCGCCGATACCGCAACGGTGAAGAAGCAGATCAAGAAAGCCGTCAAAAAGTACTACACGGTTTCCGTTTTCGACCGCGATGAGTACAAGTCCACGATGAGCTCGATGATCGATCAGGTCCTCATGATTCTGTACGCGCTGCTCGCATTGTCGATCATCATCGCGATTTTCGGCATCGTGAACACGCTGGCGCTCAGCGTTTCCGAACGGACCAAGGAAATCGGCCTGCTACGCGCCATCGGCACATCCCGGGGCCAGGTGAGAGGCATGCTCGGCATCGAGGCCGCCATCATCTCCGTATTCGGCACACTGATGGGATTGGTCGTCGGTGTGGCCGCCGGAGCGGTGATCAGAAGCGTCTACGCGGCCGAAGGCATGGAGATCCTCGACATTCCTTGGACGCAGCTGCTGGTGTTCCTGGTGTTGTCGGTAGTCGTGGGATTGATAGCGAGCGTCTCCCCCGCATCACGCGCATTGAGACAACCCGTACTGGACGCCGTCGCAAGCGAGTGAAAAGCGAGTACCATTGGGCTTTACCCCGGTTTTCCGAGGTAAAGCCTTTTTTACTGGCTCAGCATTGACTCGATCGTCTTTCGACGATTCGACTCAAGGAGGGGAACATCATGACCATTCCAAACGAGATTCCCGCCGGCGCGCGCATCGTGGTGCGCACTTGCGAAGGCATCGATCCGGACGACCAGCGTATGAAATTCCGCGATTACGTAGGCCATGTACGTTCCTGGGACGGCCTTACGCTGGAAATGACCCGGGATGCGGCTGCCAATGGATCACGTCCGGAACAACGCGTAAGCATCCATGCCGACGCGATCGTTACGATCAAACCGGTTCCGGAACGTTCCATGACACGTCCGCGCGCATAGTAACACATGGGAAAACGGTGTGGCCGCGCAACACAGCCGGCGGGCCACACCGTCGAAAATATGAGGCGACGCGTGGAAGCGAGTCCGACGGATTGCGTCACACCGCGGAACGTACTTGGACCAGCGCCTTGTAATCTCCGTCGAACCGCACGATGTGCTCTCCCCTACGAGCCGATTCCAGCAGAATCCGCTGCCATCCGGTCCGAGGGATGTCTATATCCGCCGTCTCGCAGCGGTCCGCGTAATCCTCCTGCTTTGACAGGGCCTTGTAATCGCGGAACGGTTGGCCTTGCGCGAAGAATCGATTCATCTCCTTGGCATCGCTTTCCTGCGTGGCCGCGGTCTGCACGCCTCCGCTGCGTGCGCCCATTCCGTGCAGCACGTTGGCCATCAGCGTGAGCCTGTTGGCCATGTTGCGCAGCAGCATCTCCACGTTTTCGGCGTCTTCCTCTACCATCGCACGGGTACGGTCGGGGTCGGTCAACGCGACCCGGGTCATGTCTCGCCACGAACCGGCGGCAAGGGCCGCCGCGATGTTACGATTCGGATTGGCCACGAGCTCATTAATCATAGCCGTCGCGATCACGTGCGGCATATGCGAGATGAGCGCGGCACAACGGTCGTGGGTGGCGTCGTCGAGCACAATGAGACGGTTGCCGCAATGTTCGACGATCATGGTCGCCACGGCGAGGAAACGGTCGTATCGGGTGTCATCATCCACGGTCACCGCCCACAGGGCATCATCGTACAGCGCGGGATTCGACGCTTCCCAGCCGGACAACTCGTTGCCCGCCATTGGATGGGCACCGACATAGCAATCTTCCAATCCCACGGCTTTGACCTGTTCTCGGACCCTGCCCTTGACGCTACCCACATCCGTGAGCGTGGTGACATTCTGGTCGATAAGCGGCTTCAGGGCACCGAGGATCTGCGGCATAGCCTTCAACGGATTGCACAGTACCAGCACGTCCGGTTTGCCATCCGCAAGCGCCGCCAATGTCGGAACGCAGACGATTCCGTCAGCTTCGGCCGTCTGATACGGCCTGTCATTGTGGTTCCATGCCGTGACCTCGCATCCCGCATTCACCAGTCTGCGGGCCAGCGAACCACCGATAAGGCCCAGTCCCACAATCGCGATTTTCTGCTTCTTCACCACATCAACTCCCTTTTGACCGTTTCGCTGTTTTGCCAATCCTCCGGCAGATGCCCGCTGTCGAGCCGTACCCCGCCTTGTGGCAGCATCCATGAATCCACAGGAGGATTCGGGCGTTCCCGTCTCGGATACACGGCCAGGGTTTTGGCCCAATCGCCATGTTCGGCGATTTCCACAAGCGCATCCGTGAATCGTTGTTCCCATGGGGCCGCGTCGAGTGTGACGATGAAACTGTACGTTCCGGTGCGGCCTTTAATCGGACGCGAGATGAAACTCGTCATGTTCAGCCCGTCGTCGCGGAACACGTCAAGCAGGTCGGCCAGAACTCCCGGACCAGTCACCAGCGGTATGAGGGTGAGTACGGATTCGTATTCCATGTTCGCTTCGTTACGAGGTCGTTCCAGCAGTTTGGAAACCTCGTCACGTGTGGCCACCACCAGGAATTCGGTGTTCGCTCCTTGGTAATCCTGAATGGCTGTTCCGATGCGTTCAAGACCATATAGTTCGCCGCATATGCTCGGCCCGAAGGCGATCTGGCCTTCCTTAAGATCACGGCATGCCGCCGCATTCGATGATGCCGGAACCTGTTTCAGATTATGTTCGGCGATGAATCGCTTGCATTGCGCGAGACCGTGCGAATGGGCCGTGGCCGTATGCGTACGGCCGGCGTCGGTGCCTTTTCTCACGTATGCGTCGAATTCCACGTTCACGTTGACTTTGGCGAATCCGACAAGATTCTCCTCGTCTATGAGCGCGTCGAGATTCGGCACCACATAACCTTCCACATTGTTTTCCCAGGCTATGACGCCCCAGCCTTCGCCGTTCGAGCTTCTTTTGAAGATCTGCCGAATGTCATCCAACGCCACGAGTTCGAATCCGTCTGGTTCGAGCGGCTCCAACGCTTCGGCCGCGTTGACGGCGGCTTGGTGGGTAAAGGTTCCCTGAGGTCCAAGATAGAACAGTTTTCGTACGCTCATATCAGCCGTTCCCTTCCTTTTGCGCGGTTTCCTCTTCGTACTCCTCCGATTCCGGTAGCGTGTTACGTTCCTTGTCGGCACGAGGAGGGGTCACGAACCAGCGTTGCGGCATGACCAGCATGAGTACGGGGATGACCACAATGCCGTACAGCCAGAAATATCCCGCGTATTCGCTGAAGAACGGCACTGCACTGTCCGAGCCGAAACCGACCGGAATGAGCACGTCCCCTCCCGGACCATAGCCGGACATGACGGACCAGACCATCAGGGACGAACCGATCAGGTGCAGCGCAAGTCCGGATATTCCATCCCTTGAACGTGCGCACCACGTGGACAGAACCACGATCAGATACGCCAATACCAATCCGTACGGAATGTTCGAGGACGCACCCATACGGTGGGCCATGGTGCCTATCACGCCGACCGCCGCACCTGCGCCCAGGTCAACGAGGAAACGCGCCCATATCGGCAGCCTGTACGACCAAGGCAACAGGGCATGGGATTCATCTTGAGCCATGATTGCCATCATGCCCTCCGTTTCTTACAGTTTCCTCACAGCGTACAACTTGAGGAAATATCGTCACGGTAAGGAAAAGAGGAGATACGTACGCGACGCACGCATCTCCTCTTCAATCAGTCAGCGATCACTTGCCGTTCTGGGCATTGTTCTGACGGCGCTGCTTTGCACGCCACTTGTACCAATCCTCGCGATTGAGAATGATCTTGCGGATACGGATGGATTCCGGGGTGACTTCCACGCACTCGTCCTCGTTCGCGAAGTCCAGGGACTCTTCGAGGCTCATCTTGATCGGCGGGGTCAGGGTTTCCAACACGTCCGCGGTAGCGGAACGCATGTTGGTCATGTGCTTGGCAAGGGTGATGTTCACATCCAGCTCGTCAGGCTTGTTGTTCACGCCGACGACCTGGCCTTCGTACACCGGGGACTGCGGCTCGACGAAGAAGTTGCCGCGTGCCTGCAGGCGCTGCATGGCGTACGGGGTCGCGACGCCCTTGCGGTCGCACACCATCGAACCATTCTGGCGGGTCACGATCTGGCCGGCCCACGGAGCGTATCCGGCGGAGATGGACGCTGCGATGCCGGTGCCGCGAGTCGCGGACAGCAGGGCGGTGCGGAAACCGATCAGGCCGCGGGAAGGCACGGTGAACTGCAGACGAACCCAGCCGGTGCCGTGGTTGGTCATGTTGTCCATACGGCCCTTGCGGTCGGCCATGAGCTGGGTGATGGTGCCCATGTACTCTTCCGGAACGTCGATGGTGGTGTTTTCCATCGGCTCGTTGATCACGCCGTCGATGGTCTTGGTGACCACCTGCGGGCGGCCCACGGTCAGTTCGTAGCCTTCACGACGCATCTGCTCGGCAAGCACGGCCAACGCGAGTTCACCACGGCCCTGGACCTCCCAGGCGTCCGGACGGTCGGTGGGGAGCACCTTGATGGACACGTTGCCGATGAGCTCGCGGTCGAGACGATCCTTGATCATGCGCGCGGTGAGCTTGTGATCCTTGCCTTCGGTTCCGGCCAACGGGGAATCGTTGATGCCGAACGTCATGGAGATGGCCGGGTCGTCGACGTGGATGAGCGGCAGAGGCTTCGGATCGGACGGGTCGACGATGGTCTCGCCGATCATGATGTCGTTCACGCCTGCGACGGCGACGATGTCTCCCGGACCTGCGGATTCAACCGGAGTGCGCTCCAGACCCTGGGTGCGCAGCAGTTCGGAGACGCGGAAGTTCTCGATGGATCCGTCCACGCGGGACAGTCCGTAGGTCTTGCCCTTCTCCAAGGTGCCGTTGTAGATGCGGACGAGTCCGAGTCGGCCAAGGAAGTCGGAGGAATCGATGTTGGCCACGTGGGCCTGCAGGGCGGAGCCTTCCTCGTATTCCGGAGCCGGAATGTTCTTGATGATGGCCTCGAACAGCGGTTCGAGATTGTCGTTGTCCGGAAGGCCGCCGTTCTCCGGCTGGTTCTCGGAAGCGTAACCCGCCTTGGCCGCGCAGTAGATCACAGGAAGATCGAACAGGGCGTCTTCGTCAAGGTCGACGCCTTCCTCGATAACGTCCTGGGCCAGACCGAGCAGAAGATCGGAGGCCTCACCGACGACCTCTTCGATACGGGCGTCCGGACGGTCGGTCTTGTTCACGCACAGGATGACCGGCAGCTTGGCTTCGAGCGCCTTACGCAGCACGAAACGGGTCTGAGGCAACGGGCCTTCGGATGCGTCCACCAGCAGAACGACGCCATCGACCATGGAGATACCACGTTCCACCTCGCCGCCGAAATCGGCGTGGCCGGGGGTGTCGATGATGTTGAGGGTGATGCCCTCCGGATATCCGTACTTGGCGGCCAGCGGGCCGGTGTACTGCACGGCTGTGTTCTTGGCGAGGATGGTGATGCCCTTCTCACGTTCCAGATCGTTGGAATCCATCACGCGATCCGGGACTTCCTCACGTTCGTTGAACACGTGGGACTGGGCCAGCATGCCGTTGACCAGTGTGGTCTTGCCGTGATCAACGTGCGCCACAATCGCTACATTTCGAATATCGCCGCGAACCGCCATCGAAACCTCTCTTAGTATTGCTGTTCTCTTGCGTAACCGTTCGGTACGTACATGGTTATCGGTACTTGAAATCCGTACTTACACACAAACCGAACCAATCCTAGCGAAGTAATGAGACAGATAGCGTAGGCGCCAATCGGCACGATACCAACGGGCCCCTACGCTAATCTGTCCACTAATCAGTCTTCCAGTTCCTTGCCGGTGCGTTCGGGCAGGCACAGCGCCGCCACGCAACCAGCCTGAGAGAAGGCGAACGCAGCTACAGAGGACACTGCGAGGAACACGCTCAGGGTCTCCCTGCGACCCCAGACCTCCACCAGCCATGCAGTCAGGAAATACCCCGGCAGCTGCGCGATGGCGGCGACCACGAACGACACCAGACCGACGTCCATGGCGTCGAACGCTCATCCAATGCCGGACGCCACCAGCAGCTTGCGATAGGCCTTGTTGAACGGCAATCTGTCGAGTCGCTCGTTTCGGGTAAGTTCGGCCGCTCCCCCAGCGGCCCGCTGCGTTGTAGGCATCTGATCCCTTCTCCCATTTCCTTTTTTGAATGCGATGCGTCACGCCGTGGTCAAAACGGCAAGAGCATCATCCTGCGAATCAATATCGGATATGGCGAAATCCGTTCCCTTCTCTACGACGTTCCATGGTGCCGGCTGGGTCGCACCCTGCTTGTACCGGTATACGGCGGCTGGCCTGTTACGTCCGACTCGCAGCTTGTCTCCGGTATCTTCAAGCAGGCCGGAGGCGAGCATTTTACGGCGGAAGTTCGCCAAATCGATGGTCTCCTCGGCAATCGCCTCATACACGTCATGCAATTGGCTCAGAGTGAAGCAGTCACCCACCAGCCGTGCGACGATGTCGGGATATTCGATTTTTCCACGCAGTCGTTCCATGGCGTAATCGACGATTTCACGATGGTCGAAGGCGAGTTCCGGCAGATGGTTCACCGGGAACCATGACACGTTGTCGCCGTCCGTGAATTCGATGGTCTCATCCGTACCGCCGACCAAGGCCCAGTAGACGATGGAAACCATCGGGAGGCCTCCACGCGATCTGGATGGGTCCCCGAAGGTATAGAGCTGCTCGAGGTAGCGCGGATGAAGCGATGTGGTCGAATCCAATGCCGCATAGGCGGACTGCTCGAGCGAGCGGTCCGCACGCAATTCGCCGCCGGGCAGGGCCCACTGGCCAAGAAACGGCTGGCGCACACGTTTGACCAGAGGCATCCACAACGTGCCGCGGGCCTGATCGTTCCGGCCTTCCTCCCGCACGGCGGGACCTAGCGCAAGAATCACCACGGAGACACCAACCTGTGGAGGCTGCTTGCGCCTCTCCGAAACGTTGCCCATGATCATAACGGCCTCGATTCGTCAATCCGAATTGTTTCGAAGCTCCAGTGTATCACTTATGGTCAACATGACCATAAGTGATGTCTCACATGCCAAATCAGGCGACGATGCCTTGGGCGACCAGCTCTCGGGCGACTTCCCGGTATTCCTTCGCAGTCTTATGATTCGGCGCGTAAATGGTGATCGGCGCCGCCGCGACCGTGGAATCCGGAAGCTTGATGGAACGCGAGATCACCGAATGGAACACCTTGTCCTGGAAGGCTTCGTATATGCGCTGCAGCACTTCGTCGCAATGCAACGTATGGGTGAACATGGTGACCAGCACCCCGTATACCTCAAGCCCCGGGTTGATTCGGGTCTGCACCTTCTCGATGGACTGCATGAGCAGCGCCACGCCTCGCAACGCGAAGAACTCGGCGGCCACGGGGATGATCACGCCGTCGGCGGCGGTCAACGCGTTCACCGTCAGCAACCCCAACGACGGCTGGCAATCGACGATGATCAGGTCGTATTCGTCCTTGACCTGGCGAAGGACGCTCGCAAGGACCTGCTCTCGGCCGACCTCCGTGACCAGCTGCACTTCGGCCGCAGAAAGATCTATGTTGGCCGGCATGATGTCGAGATTCTCGAAATCGGTGCGATGAATCACCGCGTGCACATCCATCCGGGGATTGAACAACGCGGTGTAGACGGTGTCCTCAACCGTATTGGCGTTGATTCCCAATCCTACAGTCGCTGCGCCCTGAGGGTCGAAATCCACGATCAGCACGCGGCGGCCGTACTGGCTCAATGCCCCCGCAATGTTGATCGAACTGGTGGTCTTGCCGACGCCACCCTTTTGGTTGCACATGGCTATGACCCGGGCCGGACCGTGCGTTCGCAGCGGTTCCGGGGAGGGAAACGTTTCATAATCGCGTCCGAGCAAATCCGTAGGCATATGTTTACCTTACCAACATCCTTGTGTCAAAATCTCACTGCGTTCCATGCTAAACCATAGCTTTCTTATCAGCTTGCAGCAACACCGTCACCTCGCCCTCGGATGGGACGTCAGGTAGGCCTCGATGAGGTTCTCGGGGCTCACATGCGTATAAATCTGCGTGGTGGTGACGCTGGCGTGGCCAAGCAGTTCCTGCACGGTTCGCACGTCGGCTCCCCCCTGAATCAGATGCGTGGCGAAGGAATGCCGCAGCGTATGCGGATGCAGGGGACGGTCTATATGGGCACGCTCCCCAGCGTTCCTTATGATTTCCCACACCGACTGGCGGGAAAGCCTCTTTCCCCGCTTGTTGAGGAACAGCGCTCGGCGTTCGACCGTTCCCTTCGCCTTGCCTTCCAGCGCTCCCCTACCGCTCTCCAGATACCGTCGAAGGGCCTCGCACGCGTAGCTGCCGACCGGCACCAAACGTTGTTTGGACCCTTTTCCCATCAGTCTTGCCACGCCTTCCTCGAGATCGATGTCGTCAAGGTTCGCTCCGCAGGCCTCCGAGACACGCGATCCCGTGGCATACATGAATTCCAACAGGGCCTTGTCCCGCAGGAGCACGGGATCGTCCGTTATGTCCTGGCCGCCTGTGGAGTCACACCTGCTCCGGGATACGGGAATCGCATCAAGCAGACGTGCGACCTCGTCGACGGTGAGCACGTCCGGAAGCGTGCCGGCGCTTTTCGGGGCTTTCACCTGTGCCGACACATCTTCTGAGACCACGTGTTCCCCGAGCGCGAAACGATGAAGTGCATGGATACTGGCCAATCGGCGTGCCTTGCTGCGCGCCGACTCGCCTTCGGCGTCCAGAAACGCTATGTAGCGTTCGACATCCCGCGCACTCACGGCGTTTAGATCGTCCTTGCCTTGTTCGTTCAGCCATGCCGCGTATTTGGAGAGATCGGCCCCATACGCGTCGATGGTGGCCTTTGAAAGTCCGCGTTCCACGTCGATATGAGCCAGGAACTGCCGGATCAGATGTCTCAACCCTTCCATGTATGTTCCTCTCCGTCACGCGGTTCACCAAGTCGCGTCGATTGCATGCATGCACCAGCACTCATACCGAATACTACGCGAAGACCCTCGCCTTGTTCGGGCGAGGGTCTTCGATTCACGCTTTACGCGAAAAGAAAAGCTCAGGCTTCCTTCGGAGCGTTCACGTCAGCCGGAAGAGCGGCCTTGGCCTGCTCGACGATAGCCTTGAAGGTCTCCGGATCGGAAACGGCCAGCTCGGCCAGAGCGCGACGATCGAGTTCGATGCCGGCGAGGTTCAGGCCCTGGATGAAGCGGTTGTAGGTGATGCCTTCAGCGCGGACGGCAGCGTTGATACGCTGGATCCACAGCTTGCGGAAGTCGCCCTTGCGAGCCTTACGGTCGCGGAAGTTGTAAGTAAAGGAGTGAAGCAGCTGCTCCTTGGCCTTACGGTACAGACGGGAGCGCTGTCCACGGTAACCGGAAGCCCTCTCAAGAACAACGCGACGCTTCTTGTGGGCGTTCACTGCGCGCTTGACACGTGCCATATTTGATTCCTCAGCTTTCTATTAAGTCTTGTCTTGTTGGCTCTCGCTGCACTCAGCGACCGAGCATCTTCTTCAGGCCCTTGGTCTGGGAAGTGGCCACGACGCCGTCGGCCTTCAGCTCACGACGCTTACGAGCGGACTTGTGCTCGAGGTTGTGACGCATAGCGGAGCCAGCGTGCATCAGCTTGCCGGAACCAGTCACGCGGACGCGCTTGGAAGCGGCGGAATTAG
>CAVBVU010000045.1:0-12052 GCA_963598975.1 Anaerovoracaceae bacterium | reverse complement strand
GTGGAACGATTCACACCGAACCATTCCGCCAGCGCCCGCTGCGATGGCAGACGAGATCCGATGGCCCAATTGCCGCTTGATACCTGATCGCACATGTACCGCACGATTTGTTCGGTGATCGGTATGTCGGAGTCACGGTCCGGCTTCCAATCGATATTTAGCGGCGCGATGCGGGCCATATCACTCCTTCGTACGTCTTGGCTGGACTTACCTGCTCATTTGGCTGGTTGCCCATTATAGCTTCTTTTCTAAGATAACTACAGGTTCGACTGAAAACACAAGAAATACAGCGGTTTGCAACCGCAGTGACAACACGTTTGGTTGAGTTTGGTTGGTTGAAAATAAACCATCCAAAGTATTTCAGATGAGGAATGGTGAGGCATGGGTTTCTTTCTGCAGGGTTTGACGCTTGGCTTGGCATACGTTGCGCCAATCGGCATGCAGAATCTGTTCGTCATCAACTCGGCATTGCGCAAACCACGGCGTCGTGCGTTGCTGACCGCCCTGATCGTACTGTTCTTCGACATCACGCTGTCGCTGTCATGCTTCTTCGGCATCGGCCAGCTCATGCAACGCCATGAATGGCTCCGCCTCGGCGTCCTTGCCGTCGGCGGACTACTCGTGTTGCGTATCGGCACGGGACTGCTGTTCACCAAAAGCAACCAGCCGAACATCACAAGCCGACAATCGCAGGATTCCCACGGCAGCAAAGCGAACACCGTCGCCGATTCGATCGCGACCCGTTTCGGAGGTGACAGCGAGATACTGCGCACCGTGGTCACCGCGGGCGTGGTCACCTGGTTCAACCCGCAGGCCATCATCGACGGAACATTGATGCTTGGCGCGTTCAGCGCAACGCTCACATCCACCCAGTCCACGCCGTTCATCACCGGTGTGGAGACCGCTTCCGCATTGTGGTTCTTCGGATTGACCATGCTGATTTCCGCATTCAGCAGCAAAATCAATCACAAGGTGGCGGACATCATGAATCGCCTCTGCGGCGTTGTGGTGATGGCGTACGGCGTCAAACTACTTGCAGATTTCATACTCGCTTTCCTGTGATTCGACGAGACGGTCCAGCTTCTGCTGCAGCTTGTCCACGGTACGATGGAGCTCCTCGATTTTCATGGCGTTGGCGAGGATGAGCGTATAGCGGATGCTCGCACCGTCATCGCCCAATCCTTCGGCATTGCGGATCTCACTCATCAGCCGCTTGTCTTTCTGCCAACGTCGGACGCAACGCTTGATCCGTTCCTCACCGACGAGTGAGCTCGGCAGCCCCACGGTGGCGAAAATCAGCTCCGGGTCCTCGCCATTGACAAAGCGGTGCATGCAGTATGTTTGGAACGCGCGTGAGAACGATATGGTGTCGACGGCCGCGGATTCCACAACCGGCAGCGCCTCCAAGTATTTGATTTCGCTCGCGCTGAACCTTTTGCCCGTCATGGCGACTGACCTCCTGTCGTGTTTGAACATTTGAAAAACCGGATCGATGTTTGTTCGGTGGCGTTCCGAAGTCACTTATCGGAACGTTTCACATGGATTCGGGTCGCATGGCGCATTCGATGCCATACGCCGTGGCGTATGCGGTTGAACAGCCACGCCAGGAATCCCCCGACAACAAGAATGCCCGCGCACGACCATATGCCGATGGTTCGCCAGTCGTGCAGATCGGTCGGATCGGGAGCCGGATCGGGCATCTCCGCCCTGTGGCCGGAGACCAGCAGTCGGTGCGTATTGATGCCGTATGGAGTGCATGTCATCAGTGTAATCCTGTCCTCTCCGTCGACGATGCGCAGCTTCGATTCGTCATCCGGCAGAATGACGCTGATGTCATCCACTTCGTAGGCCAGCGTCTCCCCCATGATCTTCAGGTAGATGAAATCGCCATCCACCATTTCGTCAAGTCGGGTGAACATGAGCGATTTGACCAGTCCCCGATGGCCGGTGATCACCGTGTGCGTGCTCGTGCCGCCCACCGGAAGACTCGTGCCATACAGGTGGCCGACGCCCATGGCGAGTTGGTCTTCTCCCGTACCGTGGTAGATGGGCAGATTGACGTCGATTTTCGGGATTTCGATCGATCCCATGACACCGTTGCCCGTGTCGAGCAGATTCTGGTATTCGGAGTCTTTCGACGCTTTGGAATCCGTCTCGCTGGAAGCTTTGCTGCCGCCGTTGGCAATGTCGAACGGATCGACCGCCTCGCCGAGCACCTGCTGGCCGTTCGCCGCCAGCTTGGTGTTGTATTCCTCCGCCGCACGCAGTTGGTCACGCGCTTGCGGAAAAGGCCATCCTTCCACTTCCTCGTCCACCTGCTCGCTTTGCGAAGCCAGTTCATGGCTCGACTTCCATTGCAGAACCAGCGGGTACGCGCCAAGCAGCAGACCACCGCCGATCAGCAGCACCATGAACACGGCAAGCGTCCTCGACATGCGCCGCAACATGCGACGCTCGCGCATGACGTCCGACACGTCCATCGCCTCTTCGAACGTCAAGGTGTCGTAACGCAGCAACTGGTCCGATTGCGCCATGGGACGTCCTTTCCGTTACATTTCCGCACATGCGGGTAGAACCGGGAATGCCGTCCCGACGGTCCGAAGACCGTGGGACGGCACTGAGTCGCTATGATTCGCGGTTGTTCAGCCGTTCATCATGCAAGACGGGAGGTGATGCTGCGGCGCTTCATGCCGACCGCGACACCCGTGCCGATGACCAAAGCGGCCATCACGCTGAAGATCGCGATGCCCGCGGCACCGGTCAGCGGCAGCTGGGTGACAGACTTCACGTTCTTCACCTTCGCGCCACCATCCTTGGCAGTGCCGTCCTCATTGAGGTTGGTCAGCAGGTTGAAGCCGATGTTGCCGTTCACGAACTTGATCTCGTGTTCGGGGCCCAGAACGTTGCCGTCCTTATCCTTGTTGGTGGCGGTGATGACCACTTGGAACTTGGCCTTGGTGGTGGACAGGTAGCCGGCCGGAGCGTCGGTTTCCACGACGTCGTAGGTGCCTTCGGCAAGACCCTTGAACTCGAAGACGCCGTTGGTTCCGGTGAACTTGTCGGCATCCACCGGATCGACGCCCTTGGTGCCGTTCTCCCACAGGCCGGTGGTCGTGTTGAACCTGAAGTACTGGTCACCCTGCTTGATGACGAACTTGGCTCCATTGAGGCTGGTCTGGCCGTCGGCCTTCACCTTGAGGAAGCCGAAGTCATAGGTGTACACCTTGACTTCCGGTCCGGGCACGTGGTGCGAGGAGTTGTCGTTCGGATCGTGGGTGTAGTCGAGGGTGACCTTGTTCGGGTTCGCGCCATCCACGGCGTGGACGGCATCTGCGTTCAGCTTGGCGGTGTACACGACGGTGATGGTGTCTTCGGCCTTGGCCAGAGCACCGCTGTCGGCCGCGTTCTTGCCAGCCTCATACACGGCGTTGGACAGATCGAACGTCAGAACGGTCGCCTTGCTTTCGGTGTCGCTCGTATCGTACTTCTGGTTGACGGCGGTGGTCATCTGATACTGGTCGGCGGTGGCCGCGGCACCGTCATCAGCCTTGGTCAGCGTCTTGTTGCCGATGGTCACGGACGTGACTTCCTGGAAGGTCAGGCCCTTGCTCATGGTGTCGCCGATGGAGAAGCGGTACGGCTTCTCAGCGGTGTTCAGGTAGCCGACGGTCAGCGGAACCTGGCTGGTGAGCTTGAAGGTCACGATGTCGCCGACACGCTCGGTCGTGCCGACCCATTCCTTGTTGTCTTTGACGATGACCTTGTCGATGCCAGTGGTCTGGTTCTTGACGTTGATCACGCCAAGAGTCTGGCCTTCGAAATCATAGCCGTTCACCTTGGTGCCCACGAGCATCGGGATGGAGTTGGTCTGCGTATGGTCAACGCCCTCGGCGTTGCTGACGGTGGTGTCGACCACCATGTACAGACCTTCCTCAAGCCCGCTGATGGTGAGGGTGTCGCTGTCGGTGCCTGCGGTGTATTCCGTGGCATTCGCCAGAGCGGTCTGGAAATCGGCCTGCCCGACCAGCGAGCTCACGAAGTTGCGCAGATTGCCGCTCCATGGATTGTTGGGGCTGCTGGTGAAGTAGCCGCTTTCCGAAGCGACGTAGCCGACCGGGTTGTTCGTGTAGTCTCCGGTGTTCCAAGTGGTTCCCTCGGCCACTGAAGCATCCAGAGCGGCTGCCGCACCGGTCGCGACCGCGGCTTCAGTGCTCACCGCGACGCCCTCAACATAGGTGGTGTCATCCTTCTCGACGAAGGACGCATGCTCATACGAGCCGATCCTTACGGCCTTGTAGGTGTGCCCCTTCACCGCGCCATCCGCACCGTTGAGGGTGATGGTCGCGGGAACGAGCTCCTCGTCGGCCATGGCGCTGCCGGCGCCGAATGCCATACCCGACAGGAGTGTGGCCGCTGCGGCCACCCCTGCCAAAAATTTCCTGAATTTCATGGTTCGCTTCCTTCTTTCTTTTTTGTTTTTTTAAAAAACAGATTGTCTGTTGTCTGCCGCGCGAGGCGGCAGACGTTGGAGAACATGTCCGGCTGGTTTATCCCTGCTTTGCCATGCGGCGTCGGGCCACGTGCAGTCCAAGCCCCAAGGCCAGACCACCTCCGACCGCTCCCAGCACGTACGGCACGACTACGCGCGGCGTCCGCGTGCCGCTGCCGGTGAACGGCAGACTGCTGACGGTGATCGGCGTATTGGTGATGATGTTGCCCGTCACCGGATCGGTGCCGTTCAGAATCTGAATCTCGGCGGCACCGTTGTTGGTCTTGTCGATCACGAACGTGTAGGTGATGTCGGACTTCGTGTAGCCGTTCGGCGCCTTGGTCTCCACCAATTCGTACGTTCCCCAGTCCAGACCCTGCAGCTGGAATACGCCGGCCTTGGCGTCGCGATCCTTCGAATCCGTCGGGCACTCCGTATCGCTGATGCAGTCAGTCACGGCCTCAGAAACAGGTTCGGCAATGTCGTTACCTTGCCAGTCCTTGACTTGGGTGAGCGTCCATTCTGATCCGGACAAGCGTGCGTTTTCGCCGCTGCCTTCCTTGGTGGAATCGGTCTTATACCAGACGACCTGACCCTTCGTGCGGTCGTTCGGCACCTTGTTCCCGGTCACTTCGGAGCCATCCGTGTTGTAGAGCTTCGCATCCTTACGGCTGTCGTCGTCCTGGATGGTGAAGGTGTAGTACACCGTTGCGCCGTCGGGCAGGTCGTAGCCTTCCGGAGCCTTGGTTTCCACAAGGCGGTACGTTCCGATCGGCAGATACATCAGTCTGAACGAACCTTCGGCCGAGTCCACGTCATGGTACGGATCCTCCAGCGAGGAGGAACACTGATCGGTGCAGTCGGTGATGTTCCCGGCGCCTTCGATATCGTTGCCGTCGGCATCCTGCAGTTTCCACTCACTGCCGGCCAACACCGTCAGCTGGTCCGTGGAATCCGTTTTGCCCCAGCTGACCGCACCGTAGGGCCTGTTGAGAATCGCATTGCCATCGGACACGGCCCCCGTGGCCTTACCGTCATCCCTGTAGACCGAAATCGTCGCCGTGGCATCAGCCTTGACATCGAACGTATACGTCTTGTCCGACTGCTCATACCATTCCGGAGCCTGGTACTCCTTCATGAAATAGGTTCCGACGCGCAGGCTGCTGACTCTGAACTGGCCGTCGTCGCCGTTCTTGTCAAGGGTGCCGTTGTCGGACACGATCGTCACGTACATTCCGGCGAAATCCGCGTAGTAGCTATCGGTGGTGTCCGCAGGAACAAGGCACCACACGTCTTCGCTCGGAGCGAGCGAGCCGGAATCATCCGCCGCGCAGGTCGCCACATCACCGAAATCCAGATTGTGGGGGCCGGAGCCTGCCCGAGCCACCAACACCCATTTGGAACCGGCGAGACTCTTGCCTGCATCTTCGGTGCTGGCTTTGCTCCAGCTGACGTCGTATGCCCTGATGAAGTCCACTTGCCCGTTGGAACCAAAAGCGCCGCCGGACAGTCGGGCCGTATTGTTGGTGAAGGTTATGAAAGCCTGATCTTTGGCGTTCTGTTTCGCTTCTTCACTGACTACGGTGACTTTCAGGCCGTATCCGTGGTCGTTGCCTATCGTAGGGCCAGGATCGAGGGTTTCGTTATTCGTATACTCCCTGCCTCCGGTCGGTCGCTCCATTGAATTGACACTCAAATCACTGTCGCTGTACAGAAAGCCTGTGGCGCTCTTCGATGGTTCTCCGTCATCATGCCAAGCAATACGGTCTCCGGTGAACCATTCGACCGACAGCTCGTAGTAATTCGTCTGGCCGCTCTTGTTCGGGTACATGATGGAGAAATCATCGCCGGCGCCGGACACACCCCTGTATTGGGAGCCCGCATGACCGTAGTTCTTGCCATCCATCGTGTTTTGGGTGATTTCAGCACCGGTTTCGGTGCGGTCGTATTGAGTATTCGCCACGTTATCGAAGAGCGCCATGCCGGCGTGGTTGCTGGTCTTGCTCTTACCGGACGGGCACAGCCACAAACCACCGCCGAAATGGCCGGCATAGTTCCCATACGCGGCAGCATTGGTCACGTAGCTGGTCGAGTCTTCTTCGGTATACACGGCACCGCCCAATCGGTTGGACCAGTTGTTCACGAACGTGCCTTGCTGGAACACGGCCTCGCTGTTCCATGCCATGAAGATGGCGCCGCCGTCCTGCATGGAACGGTTGGAGTCGAACGTGCCGCCGTTGATGACCATGCGGCCGTTGTATGCCATGTCCTTCGTCCCATCACCGAAGTAGATGGCGCCGCCGCCCGTCGCGTACAGGGTGGTGTTGTCCATCTGCCAGTTGTCTTTGAACGTTCCGCCATTGACCGCCAGACTCCCGGCTGCCCAGATCGCGCCACCACCGGTGGGTCGCTTCCAGGACTTCTCGTAGTGGACCGCATTGCTGACGTTGGATATGAACTCGCCATCGTTGATGGTAAGCGTGCCTTCGCTCCAAATCGCGCCGCCACCGTGAAAATCAATATTGTCCTGAGCGTTGGCTCCGGTGGAGTTTCCACTGAAAGTTCCGCCGTTGATGATCACGGTTCCGGATGAGCGCACGACCGATCCGCCTGACCTAGAGACGCCGATGGTCGTGTCGCCCGAAGCGGCATTCGCATAATTGTTTGCGAATTCGCCGCCATTGATGGTCAGATTGCCGTTGCCAAAAACGTAGGCGACATTGCCGTCGCCGCTTGTATTGCTGGTGCTTCCGTTGTTGCTATAGGTGCCGCCGTTGATGACCACGGCTCCCGCTTCGCCGTCGGAACCGACCTGCACCAGTCGCCCATTCTTCTGGCCGCTGAAGCTGAGTTTGTTGGTCTCGTCCGTACCGCCGCCGATGGTAAGGCTGGCTCCACCCGCGACATTGAACAGAGAATAGTCGTTGGCGCTCAAGTCGGTTCCCGAATAGCCGAGGCTGCATGCCGTGCCGCAGGCTTCATTGACGGAAACCAAGGTGATCTTCTTGCCTTGGTTCACCGTGATCTGGTCACCGAACGAAATCTCGCCCGCAATGCCGATTACACCGCTCTCATCCGTACCGATCGCGTTGATGACGTTGACCAGTTCGTCATAGTTCGAAACCGTTACGTTCGGAGTCGGCGACGTTGCCAATTCCTCACCTTGGGCAATGTGAACGGATGGCGGAACAATCGACATCATGGCAAGAGCCGCGGCCGCAACGCCAGCGGCAATAGCCAATAGGGGGTGTCTATCCTTGCCACCCATAAAATTGTGACGCATTATCGGCCCTCACTTCCAATCCTCATCAGTCCTACGTTGACTGATATAGATCGCTTCTCTTTAACGACACAACAGAAGGGGGACAAAAAAATAACCCCCCGTCCACACCTGGCAAAACTCCGGTAGCACTGTTGGCTCCACCGGAATGAGGGGATGGGCGGGGGTGTGTCGCGGGGACAGGAAGGGGAATCGCGGAAAACTCTAATCAGCCAAGGAAGGCGAGCTCCTCATCCGTCAGGCGCAGCTCGTCGGCCTTGAGGGAATCCAGGATGGTTTCGGGACGATGCGCGCCCGGAATCACGAACATATGGTCACCCTTGGCGAGCTCCCAAGCCAGCACCACCTGCTGGTAGCTCACGCCATGATTGGCCGCAACCTGACGGAACGGGTCGAACAAGTGCTCGTCGTAGGGGTGGCGGTAGCCGCCGAGCGGGCTCCAGCACACGAACGCCAAGCCTTCCTGGGCGCAGTAATCCAACGTATCCTGAGTGTCCAGGTGAATCGGGGAATACTGGTTCTGCACGGCCACGAGCTTGCTGCCGAGAATCCCCTGCGCGATCTTCAACTGTTCGATGCTCACGTTGGAAACGCCAGCCCACTGGGCCACACCTTGGTCGAGCAACGCCTTGATGCCTTCGCAGGACTCGTTGTACGGCACTTCGGGATCATGACGGTGCAGGTACAGCAGGTCGATGGAATCCACGCCGAGCGCCATCGCGGACTGCTTGCCGTATTCGATGAGATGCTCCGGCTTGCCGTCACGCGGCCACACCGGCTTATCGCCATCCCAAGCGCGGCGCAAACCCACCTTGGTGGCCACGGTGACTTCCTCACGCGGGCCCTTCCAGGAACCCAAAGCCTCACGCACCAGCTTCTCGCCGGTCTGTTCCTCCTCGCCCGGAGTGTAGTAGGCCCAGGCGGTGTCGATATGACGGCATCCGGCGTCAAGCGAGGCATGCAAGGTCTCGATTCCAACCTCGTGTCCGCGATTGTTCTCAATGGTCAACGGCATCTCGCCATGGCCGATCGCAGTGGTGTTGAACGGTCCAAGATTACGAAACAGCGTCATGTCTTCTCCTTGAAACACTCGTATTGCAGTCGTATGACGGCAGGTTCCCTTACGGACACTTGCCGTTTCAAGCAGAAAGCCTACCAATCGCCATGGGCGAAAGGCAGGCTTTCCTTCATCGGCCTCCGAACGAACCTCCGCCGGAACCACCGGACGAGCCGCCGAATCCGCCACCTCCCGAGAACGAGCCACCCGAAGACGAGCGCGAGGAAGACGGAGCGGCCGCGGAAATCGTGGAGCGAATATCGGAGAAGCTGGAGTTCAATTGCGCTCCCAAATCGCCGTAATTCGCGCTGAACGACGGAACCGAGCCGCCCGCGAATCCCGCCGAACCCCCGGTAAGACTGGAGGATCTGCACGACCAATACAGGTACGAGGATGTGGCGTATTCATCAAGCCATTGCGGATCGGTCACTTCCGGATACGCCTTGGCAAGCTGGCGCATGGCCTTGTCGGAAATGCCGAATGCGGTGGCGTACACCATATAGCGCCCCCACAACCGCATGTCAAGCACGCCGCGATCCTTGAAATCGCTGAAATCAAGCAGATAGTTGTTCAATCCAAGCACCTGGCCGCCGTACTTCTGTCCGCTTTCCGTCAGTTCGAAATCCTTCGCATATGAAAGCGCGAACGAGCACAACAACATGATCGGCACGCAGATGCATGGTATGAGCGCGATCTGGCCGTTCGAGAACATCACGCCCGCAACGAGCGCAAGCAGCAGACCAAGAATCGCGAACACATAAGAGCTGAACACGATCTCAGTGGCGTTCAACGAATCGTATTCCTTGTCGCAGGCCTTGTCGAACTTTTCGACCAGCTTGTATCCGCTCTTGTAACCGTCGAACGCCTCGTTCATCATGTCGAGGTCGAACACGCGCGACTTCTTGAGCCGCTGGGACGCCTTGAGCAGGATATTGAGCACCGCCTTTTCGGACTGGCACAGCATCAACGATTCAACGTCGTCATATGCGGCGGGCAGAATCGCCACGGTGCTGGTCTTGCGCAAAATCGACGCTTTGGCGTTCGACGTGACCGTCGACGCAAGCACGGACAGGTCGGCATTGCTCAGGTCGAAGCCCTTGTACAGCTCGGCCGGCCCCGGATATATAGCGATAGCGCCCTTGGAAGCCAACGACATGAAGGTGGATGACATCTTCCTGTTGTTCAGACTGTTCTTCCCACCTCCGAAGCTGACCCACGGACCGTCCGCCACTTTGTCGATCAGTTTCGCCGCGGCTGCGGGACTTATCTCGGGCAGGTCACGCCAATATTCGATATCGCCCTTGTAGCGCGATTTGCGGAACGCCACGACGGCACGATATACGGCCACCACGCTCAGCGCCAAGCCCGCAATGGCCACCACTGCCCATACGGCCACGCGTTTGACCGCTTGGATATGCTGGCTTTCCCTCCATGCGGATTCCTGGCTTGTCTCCTCATCCATGAGGGTCTGTTTATGGTCGCCCTGCTCGGTGCGGACCACGTCTTTGGACTTGCTGGCGTCGAACATGGCCACTACGTCAAGATAATCGCCTGAACGAACGTCGTCGGCGGTGAAGACAAGCGAGCCGTCGGCGCCGCGTTGCGTGGTTGACGTGTTCTCGCAGTGCAGCCATGCCCAGGAACTGCTCTCGTTCACGCCATCGGGGAACGTGATCGTGCCGGTGAGCTTGCCTATCGGAGTCTGGTTCGATTTTCCGAACGGCTCCCACTGGAAGCTGACCACGTCGTCGTAGGCGGTGCTGACGCCCTGCAAGGTCATGGATATGTCGAATTTGAGGCTTTCGGCTTCGTTGGTGGCGGGAATGTTCCAACCGATCTCAAGGGTTTTCTGCGTTTGCCCTTGGGTGAGGCTCAGGCCGTCGGTGGCGGAATCGAACGGCTGCGGATTATCCTCGTCGGTCACATCCACCACATACCACTGGCCGGCGTTCCGCGAATCCCAGTCAGCCGTGTCATCCGACAATACGAAATCGCCCTGCCTGTACCGTTCGCCGGTGGTCACGTTGGTCACGCTGATATCGGTGATGTTGGTCAGATTGGACCGTTTGAGCGTATATCGCTGATACAGCTGACGCCATACCTTCGAACGGCTGTTGAGCTTCATATCGATATGTTGCGTGACCTTCAGATCGCCGTTCTGTTGCACGGCCACGTCATAATCGAGCGTGCTGTAGGTCAGATCGGCCTCGTCACCGTCCGAATCCATCGCGACCAGCAGCATCACACCCGTCAGCAGCGCCGTGATCACCACGGCATTCAACACGCTGAGCAAAGTACGTTTGAGATTCATGTTTCTCTCATCTTCCGTAAACATTCACCGGCCCTACCGGCCGGCCCTCAACGTTGCGCGGTTTTACGAAACCACGTTGTGGATAAGCACCATCGAATCGCCGGACGCGAACCGTCGGATGTATGCCCGTCGGGTACGAATCGTCGGTCGTGAACCATCGGATATCCAACGGCGCTTCATTCGGAGTCGAATGACGTCAGAACTTGACCTTCGGGGCCTGGCGATCCGCTTCGTCCACCTGGAAGTAGGCGGCCTGCTCGAAATGGAACAGACCCGCGATGATATTGGTCGGCACGACTTCGATCTTGGTGTTGTACTTCTGCACCACATCGTTGTAGAACTGGCGCGCGTAGGCGATCTTCTCTTCGATGGACTTGAGCTGGGTCTGCAGATCCAGGAAGTTCTGATTGGCCTGAAGCTGCGGATACGCTTCGGCCGTGACCTGCAGGTTGGTGATGGCGCGGCTCAGCTGGTTCTCGGCCTGCACACGCTGCGCCACGTCACCGGATTGCGCCGCCTTGGCAACGCCCGCACGGGCCTGCGTGACCTGGGTGAACACGTCGGATTCGTGGGATGCATACCCCTTGACGGTTTCCACGAGGTTGGGAATGAGGTCGGCACGCTGCTTGAGCTGCACATCGATCTGCGCCCAACCGTTCTTCACACGGTTACGCAGCGTGACGAGTCCGTTGTAAGCGGAAACGGCCCACAGCACGACAACCACGATTACGGCAACCGCAATCAATAATCCGATATTCATCGTTCTTTCTCTTTTCTTCGTTGATGCGAGTCCTCTACCATCTTCTCACACCTGAAAAAGAGTCTCCCCAATCACCTCCTTCTTACGGCATGCAACCATGACCGTTGCAAGTGACTTTGTTTTAGTTTATCGCTAAGCCAAGGTCGCTTGCATGG
>CAVBVU010000044.1:0-12242 GCA_963598975.1 Anaerovoracaceae bacterium | reverse complement strand
CCATGGAGACGATGTCGGGCTTGATGCCGTAGTTCATGTACGACATGAGCGCACCGGTACGGCCCCAACCGGACTGCACTTCGTCGAGCAGCAGCAGCAGTCCCTTTTCATCGCAGAATTCACGCAATCCCCGCAGGAACTCCTGGGTTGCCGGGTGCACGCCGCCCTCGCCCTGGACAGGCTCGACCATGATGGCGATGGTGTTCTCGTTGCATGCGGCCTTGAATGCCTCAAGCTCGTTGAACGGCGCATAAGAGAAGCCCCCGGTCATCGGTCCGAAACCGATCTGGCAGGCGTTGTCCGGCTGGCCGGTTGCGGACATGGCGCCGAAGGTGCGGCCGTGGAAGGATTCGCGGGCGGTGACGATGTGGTACTTGTTCGGACCGTACTTCTCGACGCCGTACTTGCGGGCCATCTTGATCATGGCCTCGTTCGATTCGGTGCCGGAGTTCTGGAAGAAGATCTTGTCCATGCCGATGGAGGTGCAGATCTTCTCGGCGAGCAGCGCCTGCGGTATGGTGTACGGATAGTTGAAGGTCTGCATCAAGGTGGCGGCCTGGTCCTGCACGGCCTTGACCACCTTCTCGTTGCAGTTGCCGACGGAGTTCACTGCGATGCCTGCGTAGAAGTCGAGATACGGGGTGTCGTTCTCGTCATACATGTAGACGCCCTTGGCGTGGTCGGCGAGGAAGTCGAAACGCTCGTAGGTTTCGACCATGTAGGTGTCGACCTTGCCCTTGATGTCTTCGAACGTCAGTCCGGTGTCCTGCAGCTTCATAATGCGTGTCTCCTTGCTTCTCATGACGGAATATCCTGAAACAAATTGCCCGGCCGTCATCTCCAGTCGGAACTGGGACTCATTATGTTGCTTCACAAAACGGTTTCTCTAGCCATGCAAGCCCAAATTCAATTGGGCTCCAGCACAATCGATTTGTCGTAACATTGCAGGCGAGGCAAAGAGACGGACGAACGATTCGCGAAAAACCGTAATATCGGGCCGCTATGATGTCCTTCGGTCACGACACTGTGCCAAAGATGTCCAAAATATCTCGAAATACGCAGTTAACGTTATGTTTCGTTGGGATTACATATGACTTTGGAATTATATGAGTTGATTGAGGATTGTCCGGACGTTCCGCTTCGGCTGGTTGCGGGAAAAGATGGGCTTGGACATCATGTCACCTGGGTTCATGTGCTGGAGCCTACACTGATGATCAATTATCTTGCGGGTGACGAACTGATACTCGTCACCGGCATCGCCCTGCAGGAAGACGGCGCGCTGCTCAATCACGTCAAATCACTGTATGAGCATCATGTGGCCGGCATAGCGCTCGACATCGGACATTTCTTCATGGAACCGCCCGCCGAGGTGGTGACCTTCTGCGAAGAGCATGGCTTCGCGCTGTTCACCATTCCCAAGAACGCGCCGTTCGAGAACATCGCCCGCCCGCTATGCCGACGTATCATCGAGGAGGAAACCAAGGAGCGCATGGTGAGCACGGCGTTCCAGAATGCCATCTCGTTTCCGGACCAGCAGGAACTGTATACGGCGACGCTTTCGGAATTCCACTTCGAAATCGAATGGCGTTATGCCGTCGCCATCGTGCAGGTGGAGCATTATGCGACGGATCCGTATGAAAGGCTGGAATCCATCGCAGCGCAGATTCAAAAGTATCTGCATAGGAACGTGCGTTTCAGCGCCGTGTTCAGCGCTTGGAAACAAATCATCATCGTGATGCACTGCGACGAACCGCAGCAGCTACGCGCATGGGGACGCGGCATACTCACCATCGTCGAACACTCGTTGCGCATGCAGGAGACCGCCTCCATCGGCGTGGGGAAACTCACCAAAAGCATTCGCTGCGTCAGCAAGAGCCATCGCCAGGCGGCGTCCATCCTGAAATTGCAGTCGCGCAGGAAGCTGGAGGATCGCATCAATTTCTTCGACGATCTCGGTGCGTACCGCGTGCTACTCGGCATCGAGGATCCGGAAATCTCTCATGAATACTACGAACAGGTCCTGGGGCCTCTGATCGAATACGACAAGGAGTCCGGCTCCGACCTGCTGGATGTGCTCCGCTGCTATCTCAACCACAACGGCAGCGTGAAGGAGACCGCCGACGAACTGTTCGTGCATCGCAACACGGTGAACTACAAAATTGCCAAAGCCGCGGAAATTTTGTGCATGGATCTATCCAGACTGGACAGCAGACTGCAACTGATGCTCGCCTTCATGCTGATGGACATGATGTAGGGTCAACCACGATGCCAAGAATTACGGTCGAACATGCGACTAAACGGTCAGCGGAGACGTTCGTATGCCACTGCGTCAACCGGTTCGAGCCACTCATTGCTCATGGCGGAAAGGTCGCCGGCGGGCACCATGAACGCGAGGTGCGAGAACGCCTCACTTGGAGCCGCGCCATGCCAGTGCCTGGTATCGGCCGGAATGCACACGGCCTGCCCCGCCTTGAGCTCCTTCGGTTCCTGCCCGTCGATCTGGTAGTAGCCACGTCCGCCTACTGCGATGAGCACCTGCGCGCCACCGTGATGGATATGCCAATTATTGCGGCATCCAGGCTCGAAGGTTACGTTGTGGATGGCGATTTCCGGGGCATCAAGCACCGGCGCCAGATAGCTTTGCCCAACGAAATACCGTGCGAAACCGTCATTCGGATCGCCCATCGGAAATACACTTGGATTGTTCATATCCTGTATTCAACGCCCATGCAAAAAGAATGTCCAATGAGTGTCCGACATGCTCTTCCATAGTTTTTTTGCATGGAAACCGAGATATGCAAGACATTGGTTTCCTTCGGTCGAACATGATAGCTTCGAAACCATACCTTTCGCATCATAAGAGAAGGAGCCAATATGGTAGATATGCAGTACGCATCTCTGGGCTGGTCCGGTATTCAGGTCTCCAAAGTCTGTCTCGGTGGCATGAGCTTCGGTGAGGCGTCACCGGATTTCCATCAGTGGACCATCGACCAGGATGCCACCGAACGCGTCATCGGCCATGCTCTCGACAACGGAGTCAACTTCATCGACACCGCCAATTGCTACGCGTTCGGCACTTCCGAAACGTATATCGGACGTGCGCTCAAGCATCTGAACGTCGATCGTGACAAAGTGGTTCTGGCCAGCAAGGTGTATTTCAACGAGGGACATCTATCGAAGGACGCCATCAACCGTGAAATCGAAGGCACGCTCACAAGGTTGGGCACCGACTATCTGGATCTCTACATCATCCACCGATTCGACTATGGCACGCCCGTCGAAGAAACCATGGAAGCACTGGATGCGCTCGTCAGATCCGGCAAGGTGCGCGCACTCGGCGCCAGCGAGATGTATGCCTATCAATTCCACAATATGCAGGCCGTGGCGGAGGCGAACGGATGGACGAAGTTCACCAGTATGCAATGCCATTACAATCTGCTCTATCGCGAGGACGAACGTGAGACGATTCCGGTCTGCCGCCAATACGACGTTGCCTTGACGCCGTACTCCCCCATGGCTTCCGGTCACCTGACAAGACCGACTTGGGATTCGGATTCGATAAGGAGCGTCACGGACAACACCATGCGCAGCAAATACGATCGCGATATGGAACAGGATATGCCGATCGTCGGGCGTGTCCATGAAGTAGCCGAGCGACTTGGCGTTCCAATGGCCCATGTTGCATTGGCATGGCATTGGGCCAAGGGCGTGACTGCGCCGATTGTCGGATGCTCGAAGCCCGAGCGCGTGGATGACGCCATCGGCGCACTCGGGCTGGAGCTCACGGATGAAGATATCTCCTACATCGAGGAACCCTATTCGGCACATGAACTGGTAGGGCCGTTGGCTCGTCCGGGAGAACGCGCCCTTGCCGGCACGCTCGCGCCAAAACGCCGTTAGAAGTCATCAGAAACCGTTAGAGCCAGCCGGTTTTCCTAACCTCACTTCGCTGCGAACATGCCTTTACGTTTCATCCACACATAGAAGCCAATGCATATAAGCACTGACAGGAACGATCCGGCCGGCGCGGCGGTGCCCATGGGGAACAAAGTGTCGGGGAACATCTTCGACGCCATGTATGATCCGGGCACACGCACCAGTGTGATGGCGATGATGTTGTGGATGAACCCTATGTAGGAGCGTCCGTAGGCCGCGAAGAAGCCAGAGAAGCAGAAATGCACTCCGGCGAAGATCGAGTCTACGATGTAACTGCTCAAATATTGGGTGCCGAGCAGTATCACCGCGGCGTCGGTGGTGAACAGTCCGACTATGGGCGTCGCGGTGAGTTCTACGATGGTGAAGATCACAATACCGTACGCCACGGTGATACCGGTGGCGTACCGGAGCGTCTTCGCGGCGCGGTCGTGTTTGCCTGCACCGATGTTCTGTGCGGTAACGGCCGAGACCGTGGCAAGCATGGACGACGGCACCAGGAACAGCGCGCTGATCACTTTTTCGACCACGCCGACCGCCGCGGCATCGTTGAGTCCACGGTAGTTGGCGATGACGGTGATGATGATGAACGCCACCTGGATGCATCCGTCCTGCACGGCAGTCGGTACGCCGATTTTGAGGATTCCGCCAAGAACGGCACGTTGCGGACGTAGATTCGATATTTCCAAATGTATGCCCGTGCACCTTCGTCGTATGGTCGCGAGCGCCACCAGCACGCTGAACGACTGTGCGAGCGTGGTGCCGAGCGCGGCTCCGGACGGGCCCATGTCCATGTATCCCATGAACAGGTAGTCGAGGATGATGTTGCCCGCGCATGCCACGGCGATGAAATACATCGGGCTTTTCGAATCTCCCAGTCCTCGGAAGATGGAGCTGATGATGTTGTAGGCCACGATGAGGGGAACGCCGATGAAGCAAATCGTCAGATATTGCGTGGTGCCCGTCACCGCTTCGGACGGTGTGCCGATGAGCGATACGATGCCGTTGACGTTGGCCAGCAGCACCGCGGTGAGCACAAAAGCCACGCCCGCGAACAACGTGATGGTGTTGCCTATGGCTTCGGCTGCGTCATCGAGCCGGTTCGCGCCGACGCAACGACCGATGCTCACGGTAGCTCCCATGGCGATACCGACGATCACCACGGTAAGCATGTACAGCACCTGGCTGCCGTTGGCCACCGCGGTGATGCCGTCCACGCCGATGAACTGTCCGGCTATGAACAGATCGGCCATGCCATACAGGGTCTGCAGGAAGTACGAGAGGAAATACGGCATGGCGAACGTGATGATGATTTTGAATACGTTGCCGTCCGTCAGGTTCTTTTCCATACTCTCCGCTCGATTACCGATACCATCCATCGCCATGGTTATTGGCTTTTCCCACAGTTAGGTTACTCCATGGCCGAACTACTCCGCGCTGCCTCGTTCCATGATTCGGAAGTCCACGGTCACGGATCTGGCGGCATCGTTCGTTTTCATACCCGAATCGATGCGGTCGAACAGCATGTCGAGGCTTGCCGCGGCCATATCGCGCGGATTGACGGCAACGCTGGTCAATCCCGGACTGGCGTAGGCGCCGTCTTCCAGTCCGTCGAAGCCGATGACGGCCACATCGTCGGGGATAATGAATCCGTGTTCGGACAATGCCCTTATGGCACCGAACGCTATCGGATCGGTGGCGCAGAACACCGCGTCGAAGTCTGAACGCTCCCCCAATACTCGCAGCATGGTCTCGTATCCGGCCTGGCGGGTCCACTTGCATGGAATCGCGTCGTTTCGCAGATCGTATGGAATCGAAAGTTCTTCCATGGCGTCGACCGCGCCACGCAGACGGAGCGCCGCGGAATTCGGTTCGGCTTCGACCTGTTCGAGGCCGTTGGGCCACATGCCCAGCAGAAGTATCCGCGAGCGCCCGTGGGCGTGAAGATGTTTGATGGCGGCGGCGGAGCCTTCTAGGCAAGGGGTGAAGACGCAGTCCACTTTGCCTTTGAGCGAGAATCCGTCGACCGCGACCAGTGGGTGGTTGTTTCCGAATTCCAGGATGGCTTCTCCAGCTCCGCTGGGCCAGCAGATGATGGTGCCGTCGCATACTTGCATTACGGCGCTCGACAGCATGCGCTGTTCGAAGTCGCTGGAGAATCTCGTTTGTTGCGAGATGGTTTGGTATCCGCGGCGCTGCGCTATGTCTGATGCGTATGCCGCTACCGCCGCGGGGTAAATCAGGTCGAAGTCGCTGACCGTCACTCCGATGATGTGGCTTTTGCCTGAGCTGAGTTGTCTTGCTGCAAGGTTGGGTCTGTAACCGAGTTGCGCGGCAGCCGTCAATACCCGTTTCGCGGTTTCGGGTTTGACGATCGTTTTGCCGCGTATCGCGTTGGACGCCGTCATGCGGGAGACTCCGGCGAGGCGTGCCACATCATCTAAAGTAGTCATGGTCAGATCATACCGTTCAGCCCGTGATCTGCGCCGTTGCGGGCGAATACGGGTATGACATCCAGCGGCGCTTCGACGGTGATTTCCTCGCCTCCGTTGAAGGTTTGTCCGGTATGGAGGTCGGTCCATCGCGTTTCTTCGCCGCCTGGCAGGTAGACGGTGCGGGAGCGTGCCGCGAGGTCGGTGACCGGCGCTATCAGCAGGTCCGGGCCGAACAGGTATTCGTCGGCTATGTTCGCGGCTTGTTCGTCTTGGGGGAAGTCGAAGAACAGTCCTCGTACGATTGGCTGGCCGTCCTTGTGGGCCAATGCGAACAGTTCTCTGGTGTACGGCCTCATGGTTTCGCGGATGGTGATGTATTTGACCATCAGGTTTTCGATGGTTTCACCGTAGCTCCAGGGTTCGTTGTCCGAGCCCGTGGTGATGTGGTCTATCGGATTGCCGATGCGGTCGAATGACGGCTTCCCCTCGACTCTGGTGTATGGCGCGCGGTTGCCGTGGTTGCGCATGACCGGTGAGAAGCAGGAGAATTCGCACCAGCGGGCATAGAGCTCTTTGAAGGATTCGCCGTCCAGGTCGCCCGGGTTGAATCCGCCCATGTCGGTGGTGAACCATGGGATTCCCGCCACGCCCATGTGAATCGCGCAGGTGATCTGCGCTTTGAGGTCTTCGAAGGTGGAGTGCACGTCGCCCGACCAGATGAGCGAGCCGTAACGTTGCGAACCTGCCCATCCGGCACGCGTGAGGTTTACGATGTCTCCTTCGCGTCCGATGGAGAGCTGTCCGTCGTAGAAGGTTTTGTTGTATAGCTGCGGATACACGTTGCCTACCTTGCCGACCGGACCGATATGGTACAGGTAGTGCGCGTAGTCGTAGTCTCCGCCCCATTCCGGTTCGGCTTCGTCAAGCCAGAACGCGTCCACACCGAGGTCGGCGTAGTTTTTGCGGCATAGGTTCCATACGAAGTCGCGTGCGGCCGGGTTGGTGGCATCGAAGAACTGGTTGTCCCGCGGCCACCACATGCCCACGTCTTTGCCTTGACGTGTTTTGGCCAGGTAGTTATGGTGGCGCATTTCGTCGTAGTTTTCGGATTGCAGGTCGATTTGCGGCCAGATGGACACCATGAGTTTGATGCCCATGTCGTGCAGTTCCTGCGCCATCGCTTTCGGGTCCGGCCAGAATTCCTCGTCGAATCGGAAATCTCCCATGAGCGGCCAGTGGAAGAAGTCGATGACGATGAGGTCGATGGGGATGTGCTTGCGTTTGAAGGTGCGGGCCACGTCCAAAAGTTCCTCCTGGTTCCAGTAGCGCAGTTTGCACTGCCAGAATCCCAATCCCCATTCGGGCATGTTCGGCGCGTGTCCGGTCGTGTCGGCGTATTGGCGTTCGATCTGCGTGTTGGTGCCGACGGTGATCCAGTAATCGATCTGGTCAGAGACTCCAGCCTTCCATTCCGTCCGGTTGCTGCCGAACGTCACGGATCCCACCGCCGGGTTGTGCCAGAGGAACCCGTATCCCCTGCTGGAGAGCATGAACGGAATGGATACCTGCGAGTTGCGGTGGGCGAGTTCCAGCGTGGATCCCTTAAGGTCCATGACGGACTGCTGGTACTCACCCATTCCGTAGATGTGCTCGCCGTCATTCGCTTCGAACATGACCACTGGCGATTCCGCGCCGTCCATACGCGGATTGTGGGCGCGTGCCCTCAGTCGCAGAGCTCCTCCGTCAGTGCATTCGCGCAGCAGGATCGTTCCCGTCCGTGCGTTCATGAAGGTCAGTCTGCAGATGCTTGTTTCCGCGGACTGCTCGTATTGCTCGGCCAGGACCTTCACCAATCCGTTCGTCAAAGTGGCCGTCGATTCATTGATGTCGATTTCCACGTGCCCGTCATCCGAATCCTCCGGTTCCAGCAGGGCCCAGTCCGCATCGGCCACGTCCTGCATGAGTCGGGCCCTGACGCGCACGCTGTTTCTTCCCCATGGTTCGATGCGGAGATACTCTCCGTCGCTGGTCCAGTTCAACGTTTTGCCGTCAGTGGTGAAATTGACGTTCTTCGTCACGATGGCACTCCTTTGCGATGCGTAATAATGCCGACATTGAAATTGTAGCGCTAAAACCGGTGTGGCACAATTCGTCGCAAGCATATCGGCGAGCTTGTTCAACTTGGTATCGGCACGGATTCCTCCATACCTCCATCCGACCAGTCGGCAAGACCCATAAGCGTTCCCATCTCGTCCACGTACGCTCCCCTGTCACGGTTCAGCAGGGCCCGAATGGAACGCAATGATCGTGCATCCCGGGGAAGGCGGTACAACGCGATCAGGGCGGCGGCCTCCCCAAGCCGTTCGGAATAGTCCAGCATGCGTCTTTTCTCCGTACGGGACATCGTCAGCACGTCCATTCTGTTTTCCGGTTCACAGAAGAAGATGTAACCCGCCAAGGTCGTCAGCAGGCCCACCCTTTCAACGTTTCCCGCCATTTTCTCAACCTCGCGGACGCCTTTCTCGAACAGCTCGGCATCGCGTAGACGGAATCCGTCGTCCAGCAGACACGCGCCGTTCGGCCCAAGCAGGGAAATCGCCAGGTCGTACAGATACACAGGGTCCTCCCAGATGTCTTCGACCTCGTGCGTGCCCGATCGCTCGATCTCATCCAGCATCCGTGCGGCCGAGCGCGTCTCCCGTTCCCACAGCGCGCGATAGGACTCCACCAATTTGCGGGCGTCATACAGATATCTGGCATCCATGCATTCGGGATACTCCGCGAATTGTCCATCACCGAAATTCGCATTGCACGCATAATCGAAATCCGACGAGACCTTGAGATCGCGCAGCTGGTCGCATACATTGCGGTATCCACGATCGGGATCGCAGCCAAAATCCGTTACGTTGGCGTCCTCACGTAGCGCGCACATACCCAATCCTCCATAGGCCAACAGCATCAGCGCGGTGTCGGCGGCCCGGGGTTCATCCGAGCCCCATTGAAGCAGGCAGCTCGCCGCGAACCGGTATACACCTCGAAGATATCCTTCAAGGCATTCGTGTCTTTTCTTCTTCCCGCCCGCGTATTTCCTCCCCTTGCCGTCGCTCTTGCGGAAGACCTCCCTGGTATCGAACAATCCGAGCAGGATCGGCATCCTGTCGCTTGGTCTGCCCGTCATCATGGCTGCGGAGGCATCGTTGACCATTTCGTAGAGCCAGACGACCATCCCGTATTTACGAATCACATTGCGGCTGCCCATGAGGAAGCACATGTTCCGCCGCCTCATCTCGACATCATCCATGAGGACGGCCGCGATCAGATCCGGCGTCCAGGGAGAGTTTCCGAAGGCCTCATGAATCAACGCGTACGTGTCTTCACTCATGCCGAACAGCAGATCGCATTCGGCGCATTCCGAATGACCACAGTCTGGATGCTCATCGCATCCGGACGGACCACATCCGCCGATGCGGTCAATCAGCCGATCCAACACCTTCAGCAGACCCTGCTCATCCATATTGAAAGGGACGATCCCGTTGTTTTCCATGGCAACTCCTTCGTTGTAGGCATCTCCCACTGTCGCATAGCCGAGGCGCTTCACGCCACCGCCCTTCTCAAATCCGTGGATAAGTGGATAAACGAATGATTATCCACCGAAAGAAAGCTCATTGTGCACAACTTCGCGCCATCCAATGGTTTCGTCTGCGCAAGAAAACAGGCAAAACAAAAAGCCCTTCCCGAAGGAAGGGCTTTTCCACCTTTTTGGACGCTGCCTCAAATAGGGCCGCGCCATGAAGCCATGCTCAGTCGATCAGTTCCTTGACCGCCGCGATGACACCCTGCAGGCTGGACTTCGCGTCTCCGAAGAGCATCTGCGTATTGTCTTCGAAGTACAGTTCGTTCTGGATGCCCGCATAGCCGGTACCGCGGCCACGCTTCATGACCACCACGTTCTGCGACTTGTCGACGTCGAGAATCGGCATGCCGGAAACCGGGGTGCCCGGCTTGCGTGCGGCAGGGTTGGTCACGTCGTTCGCGCCGACCACAAGAGCCACGTTGGCCTGGGGGAACTGCGGGTTGATGTCATCGAGATCCACGAGCTCCTCGTACGGCACATTGGCCTCCGCAAGCAGCACGTTCATGTGGCCCGGCATACGGCCTGCCACCGGGTGGATGGCGTAGGAGACCTCGACGCCATGGCCCTTGAGCAGTTCGCCGAGGTCCGCGAGCTCGCGCTGGGCCTGTGCCTGGGCAAGACCGAAGCCCGGAACGAAAATCACCTTTTCGGCATAGACCAGCTGCACCGCCAGATCGTCGGCGGAGGTTTCCTTCATTGTGCCTTCCGGTCCTTCGCCTGCGCCCGCAGCGGAGTTGGATCCGCCGAAGCCGCCCGCAAGCACGGACAGCAGCGGTCGGTTCATAGCCTTGGACATGGCGATGGACAGGGTCACGCCGGCCGCGCCGACGAGCGCGCCGGCCACGATCAGCGCGATGTTGTTGATCGCCAGGCCGGACATGGCCACTGCGGTGCCGGTGCATGCGTTAAGCACGGAGATGACGACGGGCATGTCCGCGCCGCCGATCGGAATAACGAAGACAAGGCCGTAACCGAGTGCGAACACGGTGGAGAGAATCGACCACAGAAGACGCTGTTCCGGTTGCACGCACAGCATGACGAACGATGCGACGGTCAGCACGATGAACGCGACATTCCAAATGTTCTTGCCAGGCAGGGAAAGATTCCTGATGAACTTGATGCCCTGCAGTTTGCCTGCGGCGATGAGGGAGCCGGAGAAGGTGACGGAACCGATGACGATGCCCAATCCTGCGGTGATCAGCACCACCAAGGACGGCGTGCCGTCGGAGGTCAGGATATCGTTCAACGCCACGAGCGCGGCCGCGCCGCCGCCCACGGTGTTGAACACGGAGACCAGCTGCGGCATGTCGGTCATCTGCACTTTCTTGGCGGAGACCACGCCCGCGACGGCACCGATGGCGATGCCGACGATCAGCAGCACGACGGCCACGGCATGCTGGAAGCCGTTGGAGATCTCTTCCGCGAACAGCACGATGAAGGCCATCGCCACGGCCATCACCATGCCGATGGCGGAGACCGTGTTGCCCTTGCGCGCGGTCTTCGGAGAGTTCATCAAATGCAGACCGACGACGAACAGGACCGCGGCCAACAGATAGACGAACCATTCGATGACGCCGAGCGGAGTGCTCAGCATTTCGGCCAGGGTACCCATTTACTTGGCCTCCTCTTCCTTCTTCTTGCCCTTGTCGGACTTGAACATTTCCAGCATGCGGTCGGTCACCACATAGCCGCCTACGACGTTCATGGTGCCCAGAACGGCAGCCAGGAAAATGAACACCCATGCGAGTGGGCTGGTGGCGTGCGCCGCGACGATGACCACACCGGCGATGACGATGCCGTGGATGGAGTTCGCGCCCGACATCAGCGGGGTATGCAGGGTAGCTGGCACCTTGCCGATGACCTCGACGCCGATGAGCAGCGCGAGGACGAACAGTGTGATGGCAACGACGATATCCATTGCTTACTTCTCTTCCTTCTTGGCTTCTTCGCCACGGCCGGCCACGACCATGGCGTTATCAAGATCCTCGCCCAAATCGATGGCAAGCTTGCCATCACGCACGAAGTGCGCGAGCACATCGGCCACGTTACGGCTGAGGAGGTTGGACGCGGTCGTGGACACGCCACTGGCCAGATACGGAGCGCCGATGATGGTCACGCCGTTTTCGGTCACCTGGGTGCCGATGGCGGAGCCTTCGACGTTACCGCCAAGATCGCTGGCCGCGCAGTCCACGATCACCGCGCCACGATGCAGTCCGGCCACACCTGCGCTGGTAAGCAGG
>CAVBVU010000043.1:0-12496 GCA_963598975.1 Anaerovoracaceae bacterium | reverse complement strand
TCAAGCACTCGCCAGCCGCCCGGCAAACCGAGTTCGACGATCGCGGTGACGATGCGGATCACCCCGGAGACGATGAAGTACAAGCCGAGCGTAATCGCCGCGACCTTCAGCGTCGCCCCCGGCCATATCAGTAGAGCCAACCCAAGTGCGACAGCCGCCACTCCAAGCACTCCGTAAATCGCGCGGATGGCGTTCTTCGCTGGTTTCGGAAGCCATTCCTCCACAAGTCGGAAGGGACTCACTGGCTGACCTGTGTCATAGTTCACGTAATAGTCGTATGGCCCGTTGAAGTAGCGTGGGGTCTGTGCGTCATCTTGGTACTGTTGATTTTGCTGATATTGCTGGTTCGGCGCATAGGCTCCGTACTCCGGCTGACCCTGCGGATTCTGCTGATTGCCGGGATTTTCGGGATTGAAATTCGAATTGCTCATGATGGCCCCTTTCGTCAAGACCATCATTCTAGGCAGTATGTCTAATTTGCGCCATCAACATAATTAGGCAGGTTGTCTATTTTCTACATATCCGTCTATTCTGTCATTCTTCATCGTCCGGACAGACAAGCGTCTGCATTCTACACTCGTGATACATCAACAACGCACATGCCCAAGGAGGATATTGTGACGAGACAGGCACCGATCGCCCGGTCATTCGAATCATGCACGCTGAAGATTACCTGAACGTGTATGCATTATGGTCCCGACGCACGGGTTTCTCTATGAAGAAAAGAGGACGATTCCGAAGAGGCGATTCTCGCATTCCTCAATCGCAATCCAAGCACCTGTTTTGTGGCCGAGGATGCCGAAGGCAATATCGTCGGAGCGATTCTCGCAGGCACCGACGGCAGGCGATCGCGCATCTGCCACACTGCGGTCGATGCCAGCGCACGAGGCATGGGCATCGGTTCGTTTCTGGTCAATCACGTAGCGGAAGCCCTCCGCTCGCTTGGATTGCGGAAAGTCGCGGTCGGCGTGCTTGCCGACAATACCGCAGGCAATGATTTCTGGGAGAGGCAAGGATTTGCCGTCCGCGACGATCTGATTTACCGTGAGTTGCCTCTCTAATTCGTATAGTCCGGTTGGAACAATTTATCCAACCGGATTTTCTTACGATTTACAATTATGGTTTCCCGCCATTTTCCGCGGTTTTCATACCTCCTATAAGTAATTCCGATAGTTGAACGACGTGTCGGCTACGAAGCTTCCTCTATATTGTCAATCGTTGGTCCGTTACGTCACGCAACCGGGCCTGATGAATTGAGAGAGGAACCTAAATCATGCGTAACAAGAAGACTCTCGGCGCTCTGCTTGCCGTCGCCACACTCGCGTCCTTCGGCCTTGCTGGATGCGGCAGCTCCAGCAGCTCCTCCGCCGAGGATGACAAGACGATCACCGTGGCGGCATCCCCAACCCCGCACGCGGAAATCCTGAACAATGCCGTCAAGTCTCTCGTCGAAAAGGACGGCTACACGCTGGTGGTCAAGGAATTCACCGATTACGTGCAGCCGAACACCGCCACCGAAGAAGGCGAAGTCGACGCCAACTACTTCCAGCACAAGCCGTATCTCGATAATTTCAACGAGGAGCAGGGCACCCATCTGGTGTCCGTCGAAGGCATCCACTTCGAGCCGTTCGGCCTGTACCCGGGCAAGACCAAGAGCCTGAGCGATCTTCAGGATGGTGCCACCGTGGCCGTGCCGAACGATGCCACCAATGAGGCCCGCGCGCTTCTGCTGCTGCAGAGCGCCGGATTGATCGAACTGAAGGATCCGGAAGACATCAACGCCACCACGAAGGACATCACCTCCAATCCGAAGAACCTGCAGTTCAAGGAACTTGAGGCCGCCGTCGTACCGACCGTCATCGCCGACGTGGACATCGCGGCCCTGAACGGTAACTACGCCATCCAGGCGGGATTTGATCCGACCGCGGATACGCTGGCAACCGAAAAGGCCGGAGACTTGGCCGCGGATACCTACCAGAACATTCTCGTGGTGAAGGAAGGCAACGAGAACACCGACAAGACCCAGGAGCTCAAGAAGGCCCTGAAGTCCGACGAGGTACGCGATTACATCAATGAGACCTACAAGGGTGCCGTGGTTCCGGTCTTCTAAGACCAGCCATACGCCGACAAAACAAATCCAATGCCGCGGGATATCATCCTTGCGGCATTGACTGCTATTCCGGTATATTCGTCAAAGCTTTCACATGACCGACGGTTTGGCGGCATGCCGATTGAGGAACGGACAACATGATTCAGATCGACCATCTGTACAAAAGCTACGGCAGTGGAGCCGAAGCGCATGAGGTGCTTCATGACATTGACCTGAGCATCGACTCGGGCGAAGTGTTCGGCATTCTCGGCTCCTCCGGCGCGGGCAAATCCACGTTGGTGCGTTGCATCAACCTACTGGAACGTCCAACGAGAGGCAAAGTACTTATCGACGGCAAAGACATCACCAACGCAAAAGGCAAGGAACTGGCCGAAGTAAGATCCGGAATCGGCATGATCTTTCAGAATTTCAGCCTGTTCCAGCAGCGAACCGTGCTACGCAACGTAACATTCCCACTTGAGCTCAGCCATACACCGAAAGCCAAACGAGAGGAACGAGCCAGATATCTGCTCGACCTTGTCGGTCTTGCCGACCTCGCCGACCGCTACCCCAGCCAGCTTTCCGGAGGCCAGCAACAGCGCGTGGCCATCGCACGAGCATTGGCCGACAACCCGTCCATCATGCTGTGTGACGAGGCGACCAGCGCACTCGATTCCACCACCACGGTGCAGATTCTCGACCTGTTGCGCCGTATCAACCGCGAACTCAACGTGACGATGGTCGTCATCACGCATTCACTGTCCGTGGCACGCAACATCTGCGATCGCGTGGCCATGATCGACGGTGGCAGAATCGTGGAAATCGGCGACACTGAAGAACTGTTCGCCAATCCGCAAAGCGATATTCTCAAAACCCTGATCGCCGACGCCGAAATAACGAACAATCGTCACGACCGTCATGTCGACACGATAACCAAGAAAGAGGTGAAGTGAAATGGGACAGGTGGTTTCGCAATTCATCGCCGACTATGGCGAACTGCTGATCGAAGGCGTGCGCGACACGATCATTATGACCGCGGTGGCGACGTTCCTGGCATACGTGATCGGTCTGCCGATCGGCGTGCTGCTCATCACCTCCGCGAAGAAAGGCATCCGTCCGAACGCGGGGCTCAACACCGTGCTCGGCTGGATCGTGAACATCGTACGATCCGTACCGTTCATCATCCTGCTGGTGGCGTTGATTCCATTGACCCGCCTCATCGTGGGCACTTCCCTCGGTGTTCCCGGCGCGATCGTGCCGTTGGTCGTCACCGCGGCGCCGTTCGTGGCTCGCGTAGTGGAACAATCGCTCGCCGAAGTGGACGGAGGCCTGATAGAAGCCGCACAAAGCTTCGGCGCGAGCAACCTGCAAATCGTGTTCAAAGTATTGTTGTTCGAAAGCCTGCCGTCATTGATTCGCGGTGCCGCATTGACGTTCGTCACCCTGTTCGGATTCTCCGCCATGGCCGGCACCGTCGGTGCGGGCGGGCTGGGCGACATCGCCATCCGCTACGGCTATCAGCGGTATCAGTACGATGTGATGACCGTAGCCGTGATTCTGTGCGTCATCCTCGTGCAGATCGTGCAGACCATCGGCGATGTGGTGTCGAACCACATCGACCACCACGAACGCTGAAACCATACACGTTTCCGCGGCGGGACCGGACCAGCATGGCCAAGTCCCGCCTTTTTTATTCCGCGGAACTTCTTATTGGTTCTTCCATTCTCGGGAAACTCCACCTTGATTTGAATCACCACACTCTGCTTCCGCCCCCACGTCCGCACAGTTCTTGAAAGTCGCGCCCGCAACAGACAACGTCCCTCTGCGTAATACCGAATGAAACTTTGCGATTGTTTCCCTCGTGTAACTTGGACGTCTTTTTTCGTAATATCTGAAGACCGCATCGTTAACCGACGACCCTTATTGTGCAAAGCACGAGTTTTCTTCGTTTTCCTTGATACCAAAACGTCGGACGGCGGAGCCCGAAGGCTTCGCCTTGGATGTACACATATCGCGTCGTACGTCCAAACCTGACGGTTTGAGAGGTGCAACGCCAACAGAGACAAGGATGACATGGAATATTTCGATCTTCTCATCAAAAACGCGACCATCTGCACCATGGATGTGGACAAAAACGTCATCCAATGCGGATACGTCGCGGTCAAAGGCACGAACATCGCAAGAATTAGTGAGGGACCGGCTCCGGAAAATATCAACGCAAGCAAGACCATCGACGCTTCCGGACAAGTACTCTTTCCCGGCTTCAACGACACTCACACGCATATCTTCCAGTCTTCTCTCAAGGGACTGGGCGCCGACCACAGGCTCATCGAATGGCTTAACCGCTCCGCACTCCCCTACGGCGCCCTGATGACGCCCTATCAACATCGCCTTGCAGCGCAATTAACCTGTATGGAGGCAATCCGCAGCGGCTGCACCACGTTGTGCGAGTTTTTCTACACCGGCCAAAATCCCGATCTTGCAGACGGTTACATTGCTGGCGTGAAAGATACCGGCATCCGCAGCGTATTCATCCGAACTTTCCAGGATCGCGGCGAGGATTACGGTATGCCGGCCTGCATGATTCAGCCGGCCGACAAAGCCATGGAAGAAGTGTCAAGACTACGCAGAGAGTACGTCGACCGTGGAGATATGCTATCCATCTGGACCGGCATGGACTTCAGCGCCGTCAGTTCAGCCTCCTGGTTATCCCTTCCCCAACCGTTCCGCTTTGGCATGCCGCAATTCAATCTCGAAGCCTGCGTATTGATGGCTGTCGTATACCTGTTCGTGCTTCTTGATACCACTGGAACGTGGTTTACCGTTCAGGCGGTCACAGGAGAGCCGATGGAAGACGAACGAGTGGACCGTGGCACCATTGGAGAAGGTTTCGGATGCCTTGCCGGAGCGTTCTTCGGAGGCACTCCGATGACCGGATATTCATCAAACGCCGGTCTCATCGCCATCACCAAGGTCGCATCGCGACGCGTCGTCATCGCAGGCGGCGCGATTCTGGTACTGCTGGGTTTCTGCCCGAAACTGATGACCGTAATCACCTCACTGCCGACACCTGTTATCAATGGCGTGTTCGCCATGGTCTGCATGACGTTGATTTCCAATGGCGTGAAAATGATCAAAGACACCGTCATGGATGATCGTGCGACCATGATTCTCGGAGTATCGGTGATGTGTGGAGTCAGCACCATGATTCTGCCGGATGAGGTAGTGCAGGCGGCACCACAGTTCATTCAGTATTTCCTCTCCTCCGGAATCGCGGTAGGAGGCACCGTAGCGATTCTGTTGCAGCTTTTCCTGCCGAAACTGCAACACTCATGCGTAAAAGGCTCAAAAGAAAAGACCGCGACCGCGTGATTACCTTGTGTGTTCCGACGCCGTTAGAAGCGTCGGAACACACTCACCCGCACGGAAAAGATCGTTCCGTTGCGTCATTCACAGGCCACGCCATCACCGTCGCGGTCAAGATGACGCGCATAACCGGGTTCTCCCACGTGGATGGGCGCGGCACCGGCAGCCCGTGCTGCCGCACAGTTCTTGTAATACACGTCTGACTGCTGCTGCGACTGTTGTTGAGACTGCTCCTGCGCCGACTGCTGTTCCTGGGACGCCTGCTCTTGTGACTGTTGCTCTTGTTGCTCAGTCTCAGTCTGACTTTCCTGCTTCTCTTGACCCTGCGTTGCAGTCTGAACGCCGTCTTCCGAGGGTACGGTCTGCGTGGGACACGAGGACAAAACGTTTGCCATGGCATCATGTTCCGCTTGGGTCACCCAAAGCGAGTATTTTGCTTTCACCCCGATCTGTCGTGCCACATACTCGCAACGGAAGCTTTTGTTCGATGGCAGCCATGAAGCCGCGTCTGAATCTGATTTTTGCTTATTGGCGGTTCCATCCACCGCAAGCAGATTATATGGATCATTCGCCAACTGGACGCGGGATTCCTGGCTCAGCTGCTGCGCACCCTTCTGCCATGCGTCCGACAAAGCAACCACATGATCGATCTGTACCGCGGAGCTGGTCTTGTTGCCTTTTGTGAATTTGATGCTGGTACCTGTGTAGGGATCGGCAAGCGTACCGGAACGCACCACGCATTCTTTGGTACCGGATTTGAATTTCACGTCAGTCAGATCCCGCTTCAGGATGTCGTTTCTGGTATCGCAACCGTTATGGTCGACATCCTTCCAAGCAGTACCGAATTTGGCTTTACGATTGTATCCCGTCTTTGCGGCACGTCCTTTAACTGGCAATGACTCCAAAACGGTGACCGCGGACTGTTCGGAACTGGAATCCGTTGAATCCGCGGAATATGCCGTGGTCGGCGCTGCCACAGCTAGAATCATCAGCGACGACACTACGGCGCTCACGAAATTTCTCACACTCTTCATACCCGTCTCCCCTATTACAACGCAAGTATGTCTCCAAGCATGATTGTAATGCCGTGCAGCAGCCCCAAATGTAATGGAAGAAAGGAACAAGCTCTTCGCACGAAAACGTAGGAGAGCAGGATCGAGGTTTTCCCGCAACGTCTTACCGAGCCCGTCCAGCAGACCCACCTTATTACGGATTGAACTGGAAATATGAAAGTCCTTGCTTTCCCTGATCTTACGAGTCGTTCCGATGCGCTTTACCAGCTGGGTCCGGATGGCATCGAGGCGTTCAGGCGCTTGGCAATCGCACCAAATAGCTTGCCTTGCACGTCGGCCAACGACCTACACGAGTCCTGAAAGATGTCCGGCGACATCCTCGATCTCACTCATGCCCTAAAAGCTCCCTATGCCGCACTACTTGGTGACAATGACTCTGGCTGGCCTCAACACGTTGCCGTCCAACGTGTATCCGTCGCGCTCGACCTTGACGATGACACCAGAGCCCAAACCATCGACGTCAGGCTCCACACCGACAATCTGATGAATCTGAGGATCGACCTTGCCATCAGTGGAGACACGCTCGATGCCATGGGTCTCCATGATGCCACGAATTTCGTCGGCGATGGATTGATTAAGCGCGGCACTCGGTTCATTGGATACAAGACGATCCATCGCCAGCAACAACTCCTTGACAAACGGAGCGAATGCGCGGAAGCTGTCGACGGCGTCACGGCGCTCAAGGCTTTGACCTATCGTTTCGATGGAGAGTTTCGCGTTTCGGTCAACGAGCAGTCTCCGGTTCAGCAGACTCTTGACCTCCGCGACGTCATTGGCGATGGATTGAAGCAAATCGCTGTCGTTCATATCAACTGACCTTGGCATTGAGCTTCAACTGCGACGGGAAGGTCTTCTCGATTGCATAGACAATCAGGCCACCTGTCAGAATGATGTAAGCGAGGTCGTCAACGAAGCCTTGCAGATTAGCTAGGGCCAGTACGCACCCCGCGACGAACCAGATGCCGAACAGTCGAACATAGAACCCGACACCTTGCCACGTGAAACGGCGACGGGAGCACTTCTCCATGTATGCCCTGTCCTGTGCGAGCCTCTCACGCATGGACTTGTAGCTGTCGTCGTCAGGTACACCGATGGAATCAATCTCAGCAAAGCGTTTCTGAGCGTAGGCCAACTGTTCCTTGGAGACGTACAGATACGTGCCGTTGGGCATCTGACGACCACTCGTCTCGATGTCGTTGAGCAGTATATTGACATACGTGCCACGGATATACCTGTCGCCTTTGAATTTCTTGTACAGCTCGGTACAGAAGTCCAAGGCCTCCTTAAGACGACCTTGGTCGGACAGCGACCACGCAATGCGGCCTCCGTAGTAGGAATCATTCGGTTGCAGCTGATATGCCCTGCGGAAATAGGATTCCGACACCTTCGACTTGCCTTCATAGTCATATGTCTCACCCAATGCGCACAAAATCGTAGCATTGTCAGGGTCAAGTTTGTCAGCCTGAGCCAGCGAGAATGCCGCGTCGGCATAGTCGCTAAGATTCACGGCGGCCGTGCCACGCACGAACCACGCCTTGGCATTCTTCGGATTCTGACGAGTAGCTTCCTTAGCTGCCATGGACGCATTGCGCCACTGGCCGCTATCCATGTAATCGATTGCATCCTGGAGGAAGTCGCCTGAGGTATCAGACTCGGCCTGACGCTTCGCGGCGTCATTCGCGGCCTGGGCATCCTTCTCGGCGGCGGCCTTGTTCCGATCGTACGAAGCGTCGTATGCCTTGCGCTTAGCCTCGTCGGTAAGGATGTCCATGGCTTCCTCGGCTGCCTTGAGATCCCTCTGGCCCTTCTGTTGCTTCTCCATGTCAGGATGCGTGCTCAACTTACTGGCTCTGCGGATAGCGGTGATGCCAGCCTTGTGAATCTCGTCCGCGCTGGCGCCTCTGTCCACGCCAAGCACTTCGTAATAATCAATGAACTCGTCCATCGGTGCCCTTCTTTTTGTCGCTAAAACACTTGAAAGTAGACATCACTCGACAGTGATCTGGCGCATGCGCTCCGTAGCCTTGTCGACGGCTGCATTGTCCATGTTCGCGACGCGCTCGATCTCGAAGAAGCCCATGTCCTTGCTGTTCGTAAGATCCTTGACCTCGATCTGTACCGTCTGATCGATGTCATAGTGGAACGTGACTCTGATGCCAGCACCCTTCGGATGCGGGTCGATCCTCCGATGAGCAGCACATGATCGATGTCGCTCCATGTCATATCGGCGGCACCAAGCACATCGTTAACGAGAATCTCAGTACGGTTCAACAGATTCTTCGTCATTTCGTTGAACTGGTCGCGTGTCACGGCGACACCGTAATTCTCGCCGTTATAGGTGACAAATACGCGGGTCTTGGCTACATTGCTCAGCGTGCGCTTAGCAAGCTCGCATTTCTCGCGCAAATCGGCCAAAGCCTGGAAGTCATCCCTAATGCCGGTTCCACCCTGCGACTCGACCTCGCCTGCAACGTAGTTCATCAGCGCGTTGTCGAAATCAAAACCACCAAGATTACGATCGCCATCGGTGGCGATTACACGGAACTTATTGTCCTCTTTGCTCAGGATTGTCACGTCAAATGTGCCGCCGCCGAGATCATAGACGAGAATTGTGCCGTTCTCCTCGGCGTTGAGGCCGTAAGAGATGGCCGCGGCTGTCGGTTCGTTAAGGACGCGCATGACGTTGAAGCCCGCAATGCGACCGGCCTGTTTTGTTGCCACGCGACGCGCGTCGTCGAAATACGCTGGCACGGTGATGACCGCGTCGGTGACGGGCTCGCCCAATGCCAGTTCCGCGTCCTGTTTGAGCTTCTTGAGGATAACGGCCGAGATCTCCTCGGCTGTATACTTCGTCCCGGTGGATGAATAGAACACCCAGTTTGGATCGCCCATCTGTCGTTTGACGAACTGTGCCACATCATCGGGGCTGGTCGCGGCCATATGCTTGGCCATCGTGCCGACCAGCGGCGCATCCTTACCGCCGTCATCCTGGAAAAACACCACGGAAGGCGTCGTGTTCTCGCCCTCCGCATTGATGAGAATCTTGTTCTCACCATTTTCGTTAAGGCATGCAACCGCCGAATACGTCGTGCCAAGGTCGATACCAACTGCCCGCCCCATAATCTCTCCCAGCTTGTTCCAATGGTCAAACAGACACAAACCATGTTCTCCCCCGGACAAGAGCTGGATGAGAAACCCTAGTTTTGGGCTTTGTCGCTGTTCGTCAGGTTAATTCAACCGTCAGAACGGCTGTGGCAAAAGTTCAGACCAAGCTGGCCTTTCGAAGATGTTCCGGAAACAAGGTTGACCGTGACAGTTGTCAGATTAGCGGGTATACCAAACGTCACAGAATCTTTGACGGTAGTGAGAACAGACACCGTACCAACAAGTATTAGATTGGCATATTTGCCATAATCCTACGACCGTAGATGGTCTCATGCTCGACATGGAACGGCATGTTCTTATCGCAGATCACCTGCCACAGACAAATCTCCGTGAACTAGCTCAATCTACTCATGATTCCTTAGTTTCAACCCATGAGACACTGGAAGAAACGACTACCATCATCATGAACACCTCGTGATAATCGTGGTCAACTGTTTGTGGCTTTATTTCAAGATTTTCCATTCTTGGGAAGTCTGCCGATTACCCTCGTTTTCCACAAGGTACCTACAGGCACCCAAAAATAATCCAGGAACATTCCACCGGAGCCTAGCATCTTCGCTGTCCGGTGCCGCTCACAATTCTCCGCATTGCAGGTAACACCCGGGGAGAAAACCCATTGACCACGTCAGCGTCATGGATACGACTGACGGTGAGGCGGGATATCGCCCGTCGCATCAAGACCGGCATCAAGGTCGTTCGCGTCACGCAACGACAACCTGCCGAAATACTTCAACAAGTCACCATCGCCAAACCAGAAACGCTGCGAGCATCTCTCCACGGATGGCTTGTATAGCCCCTCCTGACGCCAGTCAAGCAACGGCACATCACCCGGACCGTTCCATGTCGTCACACTGGTCACCTTGACGACGATACCCGAGACCTGATCGCCCTCAACCTTGGTGACGATGACAGGTCTGACCTTGCCCACGCCGGGATGATCAGGGAACTCGACGCGCATCAGCCACACGTCGTATACTTCCGGCTCACGCATGATTGTAGATGTCATCCGCCGGATCATCCCACTCCTGAGGCAACACGATGTTGCCCGTGTTCTTCGAGCGCTCGAACCGATACGCATCATGAGCCGGAGGAACCGGATACCCGTCTGATCGGACCGGCCTCAGACTCGGCGTGAACGGCATGCCCTTGTCACGGACCACCTGCCGCAGGCAGATCTCCGTGAACGAGCTCAGGCTCAACCCCATCCGCTCAAGTACGTCCGTTGCCTCGCGCTTGACCTCGGGATCCAACGCAATGGTCGTCCGTTCCTTCACCGCCATAACAGCCTCACATCCATACTTATTACATAAGAATTATGTAAATTATATGCAGCTTTAACACACATCCACAAGTTACTCAAATAAATTCCGCTTGGTAAGCATCATGACCGTCTCAAGCCCATGAGACACTGAGAACCATGACTACCATCATCATGAACACCTCCGAAGGTGCCATCAAAATCAACCTGTTCGACGACAAGACCCCTGAAACCGTGGCCAACTTCCTTGGCCTGGCCACCGGCGAGAAGGAATGGAAGGACCCGTTCACCGGTCAGCCTTCCAATGAACCGTTCTACAACGGCCTGACCTTCCACCGCATCATCAAGGATTTCATGATTCAGGGCGGCTGCCCGTTGGGCAACGGCACCGGCGGCCCGGGCTACAACTTCGACGATGAGATCGTCCCCGACCTGAAGTTTGATCATCCGTATCTGCTGGCCATGGCCAACGCCGGTCTGCGTCGTGGCATGGACGGCAAGATCCACGGCACCAACGGATCCCAGTTCTTCATCACCACCGTGCCGACCCCGTGGCTTGACGGCCACCACACCATCTTCGGCGAGGTCGCTGATGACGAGTCCAAGGCCGTGGTCGACAAGCTCGAGGCCGTGAACACCGATCGTATGGACCGCCCGACCGAGCCGGTCGGCATCGTGTCCGTGGAAGTGCTCAAGTAAGCGTCCACATATAAACGGACCAACGTGAAAGGGAGCCCCTCTGAGAGGCTCCCTTTCGTCTATTCACGACCATTTACAACTCACGACCATTTACGACTGTTGGACAGTGTAATCCACCGTCCAACCACAGCCGATCAGCAGCCGATCAGATCTTGCGCAATCGCGGCTCGGCTGAATCCTTGGCACCGGTTATGCGGTACACGTCAAACACGCCGTCAATCTTACGCACTGCAACAAGCAGGGTGTTCAAATGCTGCGGATCGGCCATTTCGAAGCTGAACTGGCTGGTGGCAACGCGGTCGGTTCCCGTGGAGATCGAACCGGAGATGATATTCACTCCATGATCAGACAGCACTCGCGTCACGTCGCTGAGCAGGTGTGGACGATCCAGCGCCTCGACCTGAATCTTGACCATGAATACGCCCTTGGTGCTGGTCCACTGCACATCCACGGCACGTTCTGGCTGTCGCTTTTGAAGGTCCATCATGTTCTGGCAGTCCTTGCGGTGCACGGATACGCCTTGGTTCCTCGTGATGAATCCGACGATCTGATCTCCCGGAACAGGCATGCAGCAACGGGCCAGTTTGACCCAGATGTCGCCTACACCTTTGACGGATATACCAAGCGAACTGGTGGTGGCTTTCTTCTTTCGCTCCACCTGCCTGAGGGGAAGGGCCTCCTGTTCCACTTCCTCATTGACCTCATCGCTTCCGGCGTCACGCACCAGATGCGATATGACGTTCTGGGTGGAGACCTGCCCTTCGCCGATAGCCGCGAACACGGCCTCAGCATTGGCGAGGTTCAGCTCGTCAGCGACACCAATCAGACCTTCCGGGGTCAGTAAGG
>CAVBVU010000042.1:0-12563 GCA_963598975.1 Anaerovoracaceae bacterium | reverse complement strand
GAACTGCACAAGAAAATGAATGCCTTCTGGAACAATGACCGGACGTTGTCTCAGACGGATCCGGAATTCGTCAACCTGTTTTCGAAATTCGCCTATGACGAGGTGGTGAACGAACCTGGGGCCAATCATCCCGATTTGGACGATACAACCAGGTCGCTCGCCATTCTCGCGACGCTTGTTGGATGCCAAGGACTGGATGCCTTCGAAATGCTGCTGCCCGTGGCCTATGAGACGGGTCTGACGTCCTTGTCGATCAAGGAGATGCTGTATCAGGCCAACGCGTATTGTGGATTCGGACGAGTGTTGCCGTTCCTGAAAAAGGTGAATGCCTTCCTTGGCGCTCAGAACGTGCACCTTCCTCTTGAACCACAAGGCACGGTCACCGCCGATACCCGGGCCCGGGACGGCGAATCCAAGCAGATTGAGATTTTCGGCGAGGGCATGCGTGGATTCGCACAGTCCGGTCCGGAGGAGACCAGACATATCAACAAATGGTTGGCAGATAACTGTTTCGGTGATTATTACACGCGTTCGGGCCTTACCACCCGTGAGCGCGAGATGATCACATTGTGTTTCCTTGCCTCGCAGGGAGGCTGCGAGCCCCAGCTGATTTCTCACGCCAAGGCGAACATTGCCGTGGGTAACGAGAAGTCGTTCCTGATTGCCGTGGTCTCTCAATGTATGCCGTATATCGGCTATCCACGTACGTTGAATGCAATTCGTTGCATCAACGAAGCCTCGAATCAATGATTTCGTAGTAGCGTTCGGGGACTTGAACGGACAGTAAATTAATAATGGCCTGTGTCTGAAACTTCTAGTGCTAGGCACAGGCCGTTATCTGATGTTCAAACTAATCGTTCACCATGTTCCTTTGGAGAACATCAGTTCACTCACCCCAGACATCCTTGGCCACGGACTGCACGAGTGCGATCTTGGCCCACTGCTGATCTTCGGTGAGCTTGTTGCCCTCCTCGGTGGAAGCGAAACCGCACTGCGTGGAAAGGCACAGACGATCAAGCGGAATATACTGGGCAGCTTCCTGAATACGGGCCTTGATGGTCTCAGGATTTTCAAGGTCAGGCTTCTTGGAAGTGACCAGACCGAGTACGACTTTTTTGTTCCCCGACACCTTTGCGAGCGGTTCGAAATCGCCGGAACGATCGTCATCGAACTCGAGATAGTAGGCGGTGGGGTGTTCCTCGCCGAACAGCACGTCCGCAACCTGAGCATAACCGCCGGAAGCGAACCACTGGGACTGGTAGTTGCCACGGCAGATATGGGTGTTGACCACCATGCCTTCGGGCGCCGCATCGATCACGGCGTTATTGATGGATGCATACTGACGCTGAACCTCCTTCGGGTCACGTCCGAATACGCTGTCCTTAAAGGCTTCGGAGACAAGCATGCCCCATGTGCAATCGTCAAGCTGAAGATTGCGACATCCGGCGTCGAACAGATCCTGGGCAACCTGGGTGTATGCCTTGACCAAGGCATCGGCCAGCTCGTCGTCACTTTGGTATGGGTTGGTGAAGTCCTCGGCTGCGCCTGCCTGCAACAGGAACAGGGTCTGCGCAGGGGAAGGTACGGTGATCTTCGCCACGGTGTTATCATCCTCGAACTGCTTGACGAACTTGAAATGTTCGACGAACGGATGGTTCTCTCCAGAGATCTCACCGCAAACGGCCGCGGTCTCGCTCACCTCGGACCCATCAGAACCGTGCACGGCAACCGGATTGGTGCCCTTGGTCACTCCATTGAGGCCCCACATGAAATCAAGGTGCCAGTAGGAGCGACGGAACTCGCCGTCGGTGATCACATGAAGTCCGGCGGCCTTCTGCTTGGCTACCAGTTCGGTGATGGCCTTGTCCTCGACGGACTTAAGGGCATCGGCATCGATCTTGCCTGCAACGAAGTCCGCGCGGGCTGCTTTGAGCTCCGCAGGGCGCAGATAGGAACCGACCACATCGGCATGGAACGGAGCGTTATGGGAATATGCCATTTGAAATCCTCCTCGTTCAAACGTGCTAAATACCTAAAAGAGATTACTCGGCGTGCCAAATAAAAAGAAGCACGCACCAATATACGAGACGCCGGCTATACGGCGCGTCATGCCGCATAACCGGCGTATATATGTGAGGCTCCGGCGATACGGGCAGTGTCGCCGGAGCCTCACATATATCAGGAATTGCTATTCCTCGGCAACCAGTTCCAGATAGGAGTCGTTCCACAAATCCTCATCACCGTCGGGCATGAGCAGTACACGCTCCGGATTAAGTGCTTGCACCGCACCCTCGTCATGCGTGACCAGCACGATGGCGCCTTCGTATTTGGCGATGGCTTTGAGAATCTCGTCCCTGGAAGCCGGATCGAGATTGTTGGTGGGCTCGTCGAGCAGCAGCACGTTCGCGCGTGAAGTCACCAAAGTGGCCAATGCCAGGCGGGTCTTCTCACCGCCGGACAACACTCGTGCCGGCTTGAGCGCATCGTCTCCGGAGAACAGGAACGAGCCCAGAATGGAACGTGCCTGAGTGTCGTTCAGCTCCGGTGCCACATGAATCAGGTTCTCCAGTACGGTGGATTCCAGATCCAACGTGTCATGCTCCTGCGCGAAATAACCAATTTTGCACCCATGGCCGTATTCGACGAAGCCGGTGTCGGGATCCTCCAAGTGCGCAAGAAGACGCAATGTTGTGGTCTTGCCGGCGCCGTTGTAACCCAAGATCACAACGCGTGAGCCCTTGTCGATTGCAAGATTCACGCCGGCGAACACGATGTTCGAACCGTACGCTTTGGAAACATCCTTCGCCATGATCGGGGTGCGGCCGCAAGGAGCCGGCTCAGGGAAGCGGATGTCGGCCACCTTCTCCTGTTTTTGCGCTTCGGACGTGTTCTGCAGCAATTTCTCGGCGCGACGCATCATATTTTGCGCTGCTACGGCCTTTGTCGCCTTCGCGTGCAGCCGGATGCCCTGCTGCATCAGACGCTCGGCTTTCTTTTCGGCGACTTCGCGTTCACGGCGGCGACGCTCCTCATCGACCACACGCTGATGCAGATACGCTTTCCATCCAAGCGAATACATGTCGATCTGTCCGAGTTGTGCATCCAGATGCCAAACCTTGTTTACCACTTCGTCAAGCAGCTCGGTGGAGTGGGAGATGACCAGGAATCCACCCTCGTACTTCTTCAGATAGCCGCGCAACCATTCGATGGAATCTGCGTCCAAATGGTTGGTCGGTTCGTCGAGAATCAACGTATCGGCATCGGAGAACAGGATTCGTGCCAGTTCGATGCGGCGCCTCTGGCCACCGGACAGAGTGCCAAGCTGCTGGCTCATCACATCTTGGGGTAGACCTAGGCTTGCCGCCATCGCTGTTGCTTCGGACTGAGCCGCATATCCACCGGCCTTCTCGAAGTCCTGTATGGCTTTGTCGTACCGGTTCATGGCTTTGGTCATGATATCGGGATCGGGATCCGTCATTTCCTTTTCCGCCTTGCGGATGCGGTTGATGATGGATGCGATGTCTCGGGCGCTCATCATGCGGTCAAGCGCGGTCTGCTCAGGATCCGCGGCGTGCGTGTCTTGCGGCAGGTAGCCAAGCTTGCCGGAAACGCGCACTTTGCCGGCGGTGGGCAGCATATCGCCGGTAATCACGCGGGTAAGGGTGGTCTTGCCGGCGCCATTGCGCCCAACCAGACCGATTTTGTCGCCTTTGGCGACGTGGAAGTTCGTGGGATGCAGCAACGTGCGCGCGCCGATCTGAATTTCAAGCTCTTGCGCTTCAATTGCCATATCTCTTACCTCTGTACTTTCATGTTTTCTTCAAACGCCAATCGAACATCATAGCGAACGCCCGTAACCGTTTGGCATGGCGAGCCGTCTATCAATTGCGGTCGGTGACCAGAGCGAGTGAGCGGATGTGCGACGGGAACTTGAACCAACGGTTGATGCAATTGATGATGGATCCCACGCACAGGGCCGACACAACCGTTCCGAATCCCACGCCGCGCAGCCCTCCGAAGAACAGGAAGGAGAGAGCGACTGCAATGACGATCAACGTCATGTCGAAGATGATTTTCGTGGTGCCGAGTTTTGCCTTGGTTACAGTCGACAATGCGTGCACGGCGCCTTCCCCGGGGACCATGAGCACGTTGGGGGAGACCTCAACCACGATGCCGAACGCCAAAACGATACAGCCGACAGCCACGCAAAGCAGCCTTTCCCACAAGGCGGTCGGGTTCAGGAAATCCAACAGACTCATGCTTGCATCAATCATGATGCTGAACACCAGATTGACCACGATCTGAAGCAGTTGAACGATTCGGAAGGCGCTGCGCAGCAGCACGATCTGCAATGCGATGAACAGCAGGTTGAAAACGAATGTGGCCATGCCGAAGCTCAGCGGATAATTCAGACTGAGCACATAGGGGATGCTGGAAATCTGCGAGGTTCCCATATTGCCCTTGGTGATGAGCACGATGGCGAAGGAATTGATTACCACTCCCAGGACGAAGTACAGGTATCGACGCAATAGATGATTCATTTCATTCCTTCCTCACTAATCTTCGAAAAACCTCATCATGTGCTGAATGAAGGCATGCTCACGCATCCATCGATTCCGATGGGCGAAAAATGCATGTGGCGCCGCGAATGCGGCCAGAGACGAACGTAAGCACCAGTCTCGACAGGACTATGATCCGTCGTCGACATCAATACCGCGACACGCCGTGATTTGCATGAGTCGGATAACGCATGTATATTTTCAACTCGTTGCCCACCACGGTGGATGCAAACGCGGACATAGCTTAGTTGGTAAAGCGCAACCTTGCCAAGGTTGAGACCGCGGGTTCGAGTCCCGTTGTCCGCTCCAAAAGGAAGAGCTCCCAAGTTGTTTGGGAGCTCTTCTGCTATCTGAATATCATTCAGTCTCCGATATTGTTTCTTGCTGGCGTGATCATGGTCAGCATCATGACGGAAGGTTCTTCCGCGTAGACCGCATGGGGTATTCGCGTGGGGAAGTACGCCAGACCTCCTGGAACCAGATCCACCGTTTTGCCGTTACCCGTCACCTTGAGGCGCCCCTTCAACGTCTGCACGAAAACCGGCATGGCGGCGGTATGTTCGCTGAGTTCCTCGCCGGTATCAAACGAAAACAGCACGACGTTGCCGCCCTGCTGCTGCATCACGGTACGGGAGACAGTGGAGCCTTCCTGCACGCTGATCATGTCTTCAAGGTTCTCGATGAATCCGAGTTCGATCGGTTCCGTTGTGTTGGTTCGTTCGTCGCTCATGTTCGCTCCTTTGCCTCGTGGGGATTTGACAGCTTAATGATAAGGGTTGAGCTATATGTTCAGAAAGCGAATTGCGGGGATTTTTTGTGAAGTTTCCTTTCCTGACCACTATGTGAGCGTTCTCTTGAAAAAAACGGTACGTCGGACAACACTGAGCATTGTCGCGCATTCGGCAACGATGCTGGATCGCGAGTATGGAGGTTCGCAATATGAATGAGAATGTTGATTTTGTGCCGGATGATTCCGCAAGCCATGTCTGGACGGAACGCGACAGCAAACTCGTTGAGGAGTACGCCGCGCAACTTAAGAATATGAGCATTGGGTAATTTCCCATACGTCGCATTCGTGTATGAAACGTTCCGTGTCTTCGATTCCGATGCGGAACGTTTTTTCATGCCAACGCCATTCACATTTTCATGGTCGTCAGACTGTGACGTCCTCCTGCATTACTCTTGATGAGATTTACCCAAATTGAGTAAGAGGGAAAGCATTTTGTTCATGTCAGAAAAAGAACGTAACGACAAAGCCAGCGGAATGAAGCACTATGCTGGCCTTGCCGTATTCTCATCAGCCGTGGGCCACGCGCTCGACGGCCTTGATTTGATGATTCTCGGTTTTGCGATGTCCGGTATCATGGCCAGTTTCAACGTCGATAAAACCACCGCCAGCACATTGACGACCATCACTTTGGCCGGCGCATTCCTTGGAGGCTTGGTGTTCGGACGTATGGCCGATAAATACGGACGCATTCGCGTGCTGACCTATTCCGTGGTCTTTTTCGGAGTGTTTACTCTGGCGTCGGTGTTCGCGCCGAATTTCCTTGCGATGGCGTTGTTCCGTTTCCTCGCAGGTGTTGGCATCGGTGCGGAATTCGGCATAGGCATGGCCATCGCTGCCGAGGCTTCTTCGCCCGAACGCCGAGCGCGCGCTACTTCTGGTGTCGGCCTAGGCTTTCAAGTTGGCGTACTGCTCGCGTCGCTTTCGTCCGCGCCAATCATCACGTCGTTCGGATGGCGGGGACTGTTCGCAGTCGGCATCGTTCCAGCAGTCGTCGCGATTTTCATCCGCGTGTTCGTCCCCGAGCCGCCGATTTATCTTAAGCATCGTGAAAACAACGAAAAGCACGGTTCTTTGCGAGAGTTGTTCTCCACTCCGCAAAGAGTAAGGTACTCCATCGCCATCATCGTGCTGTGCACCGTGCAGAACGCCGGTTACTTCGGCATCATGACCTGGTTGCCGAGCTATTTGAATACCGAACTCAAACTGAGTCTGACTTCTACGGGATTGTGGACTGCAGTCACCGTACTGGGTATGATGCTCGGTATCTCCGTATTCGGTTTCCTTGCCGATCGTCTGGGACGTCGTCCCGCGTTCTGGATCTTCCAAATCGGTGCGGCCATTATGGTTGTTATATACAGCCAGCTCACAGATCCGACCGCTCTACTGATTGGCGGTTTCTTCATGGGCATGTTCGCCAACGGTATGATCGGCGGTTATGGAGCATTGATTTCCGAACTGTTTCCGACTGAGCTGCGCGCCACCGCGCAGACGGCACTATACAATACCGGACGCTTTATCGGCGGTGGTTTCGGCCCGGTCGTCATCGCGGCCATTGCCACAGGTCATGGATTCGGGTTTGCCATCGGAACCATTTCGCTGATCTACGTGGTTGCTTTCATCGCCATGTTCTTTGTGCCGGACAAGAAGGGCATGGCCCTCGAGTAACGTATCCGACCAGATTTTTGAATGCGGTGTGGGGCGGTTCCTGATATAGGAGCCGCCCCACACGCATTTAAGGCCACCGATCTTCCCCGGATAATCCATGACGCTTGTGGACTCTCGCATACAATGGACGCTTGGATTGACCGATGTTGCAATATTTTGACATTGCGATGCAAAGAAAGGCGGACTGTCATTGGCTGATGTGAGACGGGAGATGGAGCGGCTCCGGCCTGTATACGAGACCGGCGTGCTACGGCTTCTGCTGCGGGGCAATTCGATGCTATACATCGCTTTGCTGCGTTCCTCGTTCGATCCTCTCACCGATGAACTGCCGCGAGATACGTTGGAGGATCGATTCTCCCGAGGATTGTCGCGATTGATCGAGACCGGCGATTATGCGCTCAAAGACGGGCAGACGGTCAGACAAGCCGCGCATATGATTCTGCTTGAATTGTCTCGTGAAGGCGACGATGATTACGCGTGGCTCGCCAATTCACTGGACGTCGTCTCGCATCGATACCTGTACCGTTTGACGGCGCGTGCACACCGTGCGATTGAAGCTCTACACCGTCTGGAAGACACCACACAGACATTGTCGGGCGCGCAGGCCAACAGCATCATTATGGAAATCGAGCATGCACGAATGCAATTGACCGCCGACCCGCGTGAACGCATCAAACTGCTGAAGAAAGACATTGCGGAACGCCAGAGGGAGATTGAAGAGCTCGAACACAGCGAAACCGTCGAAAAACTGACGTCAGAGCAGATCAGCGACATCATCAACGTCATTCACAACACCCTTCGTGGCGTGCCGGTCGACCTACATGAACTGGCGCTTGCGGAACGTGACAGCGGCGATGCCCTTCGACGACGTATGCAGGCGGGGACCATGAGCGTGGAAGACATTCTTTCCGCCTATCATGGCGAATACCGTAAGTCGTTTCGTGAGTCGGATAGCGGAAGGCGCTTCGAAGACGCTTTCCAGGTCATCGTCACCGATGAAGGGAGACGGCAAATCGACGACGCGGTGCGCGACATTGCGAGGAATCCGTACCTGGATGGTGAACCGGGAACGTTGCTGAGCCAGGTTCGTTCCGAGCTTGAACGGATTTACGAAGGAATCGAAGACGTGCGCAGGCAGACACGAGCCTCCGACGAAGCCATCAGCCGTTTGGTTCGTCAACAGACCGACACCCGATACCGCACCATGCTGGCAACGTTGAACCAACTGTTCGCAAAAACCAGCGACGAGGCCAAAGCGAACCCGAATGCAGCCGACCGGCCGTATGTCACAGGTACCGGACTGTCTCAAATTGCGGTCTTGCCGACCAAACCGGCGAAGACCATGGTTCGAAGCACCACTGTGGCGTTGAAGAACAATGTGCCGCCGGCTCAGCGACCTGATCTAACATCCATGATCGAAGTGGGTGGTCCGCGACTTCGTCGCATAATCGGTCTGATTCGGCAAAACCCCGTTATGACGGATGACGGAACACGAGTGGACTTCGCACAGAGCTTCAACAGGTTGCCGGAACACGAACGCCGGGAGAGCGAGATCATAGGGCTCCTCGGCGCACTGCGCACGGAGGAAGGTCCGCAATACGCGCTCTGGCATTGCGTCGCACTCGATGGAACGGTCAGAACATGGCGCACAAAACCGCTATTCACTACATTGCAGACACTTGACGACATCATTCAGGAAGGCCGAAACGGATGACAGACGACATCATGGGAAGCATTGAAGATGCGGAAGATGGGATCTTTCCGCACGCAAAACCGATGACCCTCTTCGATGGAGACAAGGGAGACATGAACGCCGATGCGCGCATGGCGGCGATAGCCTTGAAAAGGGAACGCTATATCGGAGAGGATCTGTTCTACCTCGTCAAAGACAACCTCGAAGCGGTCGAACGCTCATTGAACAACGACATGCTCCGTCTAATGACGAACGAGAAATACCATGTCATGTATGCGGCTCCTGTCAACAGCGAGGAAATCGGTATCCGATCGTTGAAAACCCGCGCCAGTCTCAGTCGTGAAGATGCATCCTTGCTCGCGTTCCTACGTATCCGCGTACTCGAATATGAGAACCAGAAAACGCCCGTGCCGGATTGGCAGGTCAGTCGGGATGAAATACGTGTCGCGCTTACTACGGGAGCGGGCTATCTTGCTGGCGGAAACGATGAGGAGGGTACATCCAAAAAGATCTCAGCCGCAGTGTCCCGCATGGTCACTTATGGGTATCTCGATATGACCGACGATGACGAGATGCTATGTATTACGCCGCTGGTCCCCATTGTCCTCGACCGAAACCTTGCCGATGAATGGCTTGGCGCGGATGGCAGCATCACAGACATTTCCGCATTGGAAGAAGACGAAACTATCGACGAAGAGGAACGATGAAGATGGAAAACGGCATGAAAATCGTGGCTGACCGTTGGATGCTGGAAAGTCGCCAACTCGTTAATTGGGGTTCTTATGACGGGTATCAGGAATTCAAACCATCCATTGACGAACACGTGCCGGTAACACTTCTGGCAGGAGCCAGCGAATCCGGCAAATCCACTCTGGTCGACGCACAGATCTCCTTGCTGTACCCCAGTGGCACGCCGTACAACAAAGCCTCCAATTCAGGCCGTTCCGAACGTAATGACTATACATATCTGCGCGGCATGATTGGAGTCGGAGACAGCGCGGACGGCGAAAAACCCGTTTTTCTGCGCGGACGAGATTCCAATGGCACGCCGCAATCCATATGGGGAGCCATCGTTGACACCTACGTGAACCGTACCGACGGAGGAGTGCTGTCCTGCGCCAAATTCCTCTATCTATCCGCCGGGGACGGCAAGGATGAAGTACGCCGGCGGTATGTTGCATGGGACGGCAAAATCGACCCACGCGCCATGGACCGATACCGTGATACGCCGTTTACCACGAATATGTTCAGGAAGACATATCCGGAGTGCAGTGTCTTTCCCAACGCCAACGCGTTCCACGCATATGTCTGGCATGAGATGGGGCTAAGCGCCGAAGCATGCCGGCTGCTGCATAAAGTTCAATCCGCGGATGCGCCGTCAAGACTCGACGACATTTTCAAACAAGGCGTGCTCAACGTGCCCGAAGCGCTTGGACTTGCGCAAGACGCCGTTGACGACTACGACCGTTTCAATGAAAATTTCCACAGCATGGAAAGCAAGGCGCGTCGCGTCGAGAAGCTCCAGAACATTCAATCGAAATACGATGCATACTGCGAGCACATGGCTCATCTACGTGAGTATAAAGCGTTGGATCCAAGCGATGTGCGAGGGGCCGAAATGCTTGCGGCATGGATCTCTTCGCGTATGTCCAGTGAGGTTCGCGCGGGATTGCCCACGGCTGAGCGGACGCTTAAACGGCAGGAGCGGAATCTGCAGGAAGCCCAATCGCGAATCGCCGATCTGAACAGGCAACGCGAAGTCGTCAACGACCGTATCAAAGGCATTGACGGTGGTGCGACGCAACGATTGTCCGACGATCTGGAACATGCCCGTCGGAACATGCGGGATGTTCGTGCGCAACGACAGCGCATCGCGGAAAAATTCGAGAGCTTCGAAGGGACGTTGCCTGTCGATGAGGCGTCATGGAACGCGAAAAAGGATGCTTTGGCTCAATCCATGGAAACATTCGACGCGCGCATGGGCGAGCTGGAAGCCAAACGCGACCGTGTCATCGGCGAGCGCGCGGCGCTCAGCTGTGAATGCGATCAGTTGCGTCGCGATTATGAGCGTAAGCGTAATCAGAAGACGCGTATCACCCAGTCCATGGATGATGCGCGTGCGTTGCTTGCGCAAGCCGTCGGACTGGATGCTTTGGAGCTTCCGTATGTGGCTGAGCTGATGGATGTGAAGCAGGGGGAGGAGCGTTGGCGTGCCGCGATGAACGTTGCGTACGCGTCGATTGCGCAGACCATTCTTATTGACAAGCGGCATGAGCGTGGGTTCGCAGAGAAGGTTAGCGCTATCGATTCGTCTGCGATGATTCGTCGTACATGGCGGTTTGTGGATGTGGATGAGTATTACGATTGTTCCGTCACTGATGGTTGTATGTCGTCGAAGATGCAGTTTCGTGAGGATTCGCCGTTTGTTGGATGGTTGCGACAGCAGACGGCGTCGGATCGTTTGGATGCGTTGTGTGTGCAACGTATTGATGATGGTGATCGTGAACGTCGTCAAGTGCAGATGGATGGTCAGATCAAGTCTGGTGCGCAAGGATTTTATGGTTCCAAAGGTATGAGTCCGATTATCGGTTTTGTGGATGAGGATTATCTGGCGGAATCGAAAAGACAATGCGATGTGATGGTCGCTGAATTGTCGGACGCGGAACGTCGTTGTGCCTTGGTGCGAAAGAGCGTCGATTTGCTGCGTGAGGAGAAGGCTCTTGCGGATCTTATGGCTCATGTCGATTGGAGTGGAATCGACGAGGCCGGAGCACGTGCGCTTGTGGAGAATTTGGAACATGAGCTTGAGCTGGCTGAGAATGATCCGGAGCTGGCTGAGCTCTCCAGACGGCTTGAGCAGATTGATGAACTGCTTGATGATGCGAATTCCCGGTTCTATCGTGCCAAGGATGAGGTGAGATCGACCTGTGATGTGATTGAGGCCGAACGATCGTGGCTGAGTGCTTACGGTGATGTTGACTTTGATGACGACACGTTGTCCGGTGACGTGTCGAACATGCTTTCAGACGTATATGAAGGCTGCTTTGGTGGGGTGGTGCATGCTGAGGATCGTCCGAGGCTTATCGTTGCCCAGCATGGTGATACCGGGAGGAATTCGTTCGAGACGCGTGTCAAGAATGCTGTGGCGCGCGCTGTGGCTGAACGGATTGAATCCTTGTGCAAGAGAGGGGAGGAGCTGCGTGCCACAGTGGAGCAGGATATGGCTTCTTACTTGGACGCGTATGCTCCCGATGACGATTCCGTGACCAGCAGTGTCGACGATCACAGGTTCTATGCCGAGGAACTGCGAAGCTTGAGCATGCTCGTTACTCGTGAGGCCACTGATGAGGAGTATGTCAACAGTCTTGACAAACTTGCCAAGAATTTTCTGCAACTCAACCGAGCCATCAGGGCTGATCAGGAGGATATCAAGGATCAGCTTGAACGTATCAATGCCATGCTTGCCGGGCAGAAATTCGGCCCTCGGGAGGGAAGGCTGTCCATTGATGTTCAATTCCGTCCGGTCGAACGGGGTTTTGCGTCGGCACTGAAGGCGGTTTTGCGCAGACTCGAGGAATGGTCGTCGGACAATAGGGAGGATCCCGACGCTACCCGCGCGGTGTTCACATCCTGTTCCACTTTCATCGAGCGTGTTCGGCAGGAGCTTGAACAGGTGCGGGATGTCAATGGGGTCAAGAGCTATGGGTCACGCAATCTTGATCCGCGGGCGCGTAGCTCGTTCTACGCCATCGTCCACCATGACGACGGGCGGAACGAGCGTATCAGCTCCACCGGAGGCAAGTCAGGCGGAGCCTTGCAGGAACTCACGTCGTTCGTCTACGGAGCGGCCCTCATC
>CAVBVU010000041.1:0-12598 GCA_963598975.1 Anaerovoracaceae bacterium | reverse complement strand
GGTACGACTCCTCGATGAGCTCCTGCGGGGTGCCCGTGAACGCACGTCGATCCACGAATACGGCCTTGGTGGTTCCTTTGAATACACCGCATTGCACCACGGAACGTACGGCTTCATTGCCGGTCAGAATCGCATAAGCGTTCGTTGGGGCAAGGGTTCCGTCCTGCTCGCGCAATACGCCCCATTGCAGAAGCTGCTTCTCCGTGACCGTCTTGATTTTCGCGGGATCTTCCGCATTGTCCTTCGCGGTTCTCGTCAAACTTGCGCACAGCGCGGCAATATCCTTTTCCGTTGCGGACAATCCGAGGCACTGCACTTGGTCGAAGCTCCGGTTGCTGCCCTCAATGGTCAGTTCCCGGATGGTGGGCTGATCCGCTTGACGTGTGGTACCGGCCACGCGCACGAACGTTCCTTGTTCCTGCCCGAGCGACTTGATGTGGTATGGCCTCTGCAAGCCGGGAGCAATCTCGGCCACGATCACTGTTTTGCCGTTTACGTCGTGCATGGTGATGTCGGGAATGATCAGCGGCTCGCAACTGTTGACGATGGCATCGGAGATGGCGTCCATTACCGTAAACACTTTGTCTTCGGCGATACCGACCACGCGAAGTGTCTGATCCTCAACGCCGAACACCAGGCAACCACCTTGACCGTTGGCGAACGCCACCGCGGTTTTGGTGTAGTTGATGCTGCGGGAAGGAGGCAGGAGCTTATACTCCACGTTCTTGGATTCGCCATTCAGCAATGTTTTCAAGTCGTACGGCATTGTCTTCAACCCTCCTTTCTTCCAGTATACGGCATATTTCGAACATCTGTTCGAAATATGCCGTATGGGGTTTTATGCTTCCAACGGATGGATGGGCCAGGTCCAGGTGGAGACGTCTTTACGTTTCTTTTCGATGGCGGGGATGGAGCGTAGGGCTTTGCCCATACGCAGGTAGTTCACCAGCACACCGTCGTCCAAATCCATTTCGAGGTTGCGGGTAGCCAGTGGGTACAGGGTCTGATCCTCATAGTCCTTGCATTCCACAATGGCCTTGCGCAGTTTGGCGGCATCCTTCTGGTCCGCAGTACGGTCGGATTGCTCCAAAGCGTCGGCAATGTTGGAGATCTTGCCGATGTAGTCACGCAGATAGCCGAGAACCGTGCTTGTGGTTTTCGGCATATACCTGTGCAGATAGATGAGCGCTTTGAACGCGCCCTTGTTGCTGGTTTGGCTGGAGTACTGCCAGTAGATCGGACGATTCGAATACGTCTTTACATGGTCGTTGTAGAAATCGTTCACGAAATACTTGCGGATGCTCTTGCCCAACACCTGTTCGATATAGGCGATGTTCACGGCAAGATTCTCCTTGCCGAACGCGGCTTCAAGGAATCTACGGAAACGCGTCACGATATCATCCTCGAAGCAATCCGTTTCCGTAACCGGAATCACATTGTCCGCATCCGGTTCGAACGACGGATTCGGAATACGTGCATGGTAGTCGTCAGGGGTTTCACCCTGCGAGGCGAGAATCAGGCCCGGCTCGTCGAGCGAGTACCTGCCGAACATGCAACCCACCGCATAGGAGATCAGTTCCTTGACCACATCCTGGGCGAACAGCTCATCACGTTCCGCCTTGGATTTGTTCGGATATGCGAACGCGGAATTACGCTTCAACGAAACTCGTTCCAGAGGCACATCGCATTCCACATCATCACGCACGCCATACGCGTCCGCGACGAGCTCATTATTGCGAGTCTCACGCTCACGCTGCTCTTCGGAAACCCCATCCCAGTACTCGCGTAGATGCAATACCGCGTCCTCTAGCAAGTCACCGGATTGTGCACCCTGCTCAGAATCAAGCAACGCAAATCGTTGGAAATCCCATGATGTTTCAAACGAATCCCAGTCAGACCACGATGAGGCAATCAAATCATTAACATTCTGACCACTTTCCTCCGAATCAGTGTCTGTGATCGGAAGTGTGGCGATCTGTCCAACTTCAAAATTTAAAGTGGGAGCGATGGCAGTTAATTGCATATACGCAAGAGAGGAATTCGTATAGGCAAGAATCCACTTCCGCTGTTCATCAGTACAGAAAATCGATGTACCGGCAACATCGTAAACAAATCCTCGAGGGAAGAATCGGAAAGACGGAGATCCACTGCTAATCTTCGACCAGGAGACGGAAGGTTGGAAATAGGTAGCCGTATTTTGCGGACGAGATCTTGGACGCCCGCCATCTTCCGTACCGAACGAACGGATCTCTTGGCCATCATTCTCCCAGTTGACTACGAATTCCTGATTGCCATACCATTTGCGGTATTCCCCACCTTTGTTGTAGGGGAACCATTTCGCTCCGCTTTCAGAAGCCTCATCATGGCTTGTACAACCAAAACGTGTCTTGCTTGTGGAAATCTCCCACCATTCACGCACGAATCGCGCATTGTCTCCCGTTTGAAGACCCACTTTGGGCTCGGCGATTTCCTTAAGCGCCTTGTTCTTGGAGAACGTGTCGAGCATGGGTTTGCTAAGCCAATAAACAATCGGAGAGCCGGGGATTTGCGCGAACTCGTGCTGGTCCACTTCGAAACGATAATTCTTGTTTACGCTGACCGCTTCAGCACAAGCATTGGCCTGATTATCGTCGCCGGAAACATCCACCAATCGGATATAGGAGCCTTTTCCACTGGCAGAACCGTTCCTGAGCGTGAAAGCAACCGTGGAGACGACCTCACCGCCAATGCTGTCAAATGCTCCAGCACCAAGGTGTGCCATTGTCTCAATGAATGAGGTGGCGAGCATTTTGCGCCGAAGTGTTTCATACGAAGAAAGGAACATCCATGACTGCATGGTAATCATGCCCAGCAGCGCATCATGTTGAATCAGCTGGGAATTACGCAGAATGAACGCGGAGAACAGGTCGGCTTTGCCGTCTTCGTAATGGTCCTGTACGAACTGTTTGAGTTCGCCGCTCATGTTTTTCGCACCCATGTACGGCGGGTTCGCTACTACGGCGGTATATTTACGGGAAAGATACTTTGTCTGGTCAAGTACCGTTTGTGCTCGTTCACGCAATATCGAATCGAACAGAATGCCGTCACCGGTGGCGTTCGTATGTTCCGATTCCGCCAGATCGACAAGCTCCTGCGGTGGTTGGATAAGCGAACCATACACGTCCGCCTTCACGTAAGTGTTCCACACCGAAGAATCCAAGTTCACACCGTACTGATCATTCAATTCAGCGACTTCGCTATCGGTGAATTCAACCGGCGTGATGCGCTGAATCCTCGGCGTCACCTGCTTCCTGAAGAACCTGCGGGAACGGGAACGTGCTTTCATGGTCAATGCGAAGGATGCGAGGTTCGCGGCTCGCTCGTCGATTTCCATGCCATACAGGTTGTGTTCGAGAATCAGAGCGGGAATGTCACTCGGCGAGTAGCCTTCCTCCTCGTAAATCTCATATAGCAGATCGAACGCGTATGTGAGCATATGGCCGGAGCCGCACGCCGGATCGCATACGGTGAGTTCTTCGGGAGACGTGACGGCAAGCATGTTCCCCTGCCGGGAAGCATCACCTGCCGTAGGCTGAATATAATAGTCCCAATTCCTGTACAGCTGGCAGTCGGGGTGGGATTGCATCCAAAGCCTACCGACCGTGTTCTGCACCAGGTAGCGCACGATCCAATCCGGGGTGAACAGCTGGGTCGCGGCGGGAATCTCATCCGCTCCGGCCCTACGGTTCTTCTTGAACCCGTCCATCACCTCGTTTTTACGTTCCGAAATGTAATATTGGTACAGCCAGCCGATGATCTCCACATTGCCGAACGCATCATCGATGCCGCAATCCTGCGGGGTCATGGCCTCCACCGCATTCCTCAACACCGAACCCTCGGCGAGCAGATCAGCGGGCATGAGCATCTCATCGACCCTGCTGGACTCCTGGACGCCAATGTTTTCAAACATGAACGACAGGTCGCGGCTCCAATAGCGGCATTCCGACTGCAACAGCAGACCATAGGCACGGCCTTGCGGATCGGCCGCCATAACGGAACCATCAAGCAATCCCTCGATAGAATCCTTGACCTTGCTGTTCGCCGGTATCGAGAACACGGTGTTGTCGTCGTATTCGCCTCGCTTCGCGGCCGCAAGCACTTCAGGTAGACCGTTCACGCTGGTCAGGTCCGCGGGAGAAACCACCGGGGTCCCGGTGAATCCGTGCACATCCATGTAACGGAATGCGATGATGCGGTTGAACCACCGGTACGCGTACCGTTCCACCACATGCCTGCGCCCCTGTTCTCCGCCACCGGCCCGTTCGATCTCGCTTTCCAGAAACTGGAAGGCACGAGGATCATCGACCCGCGCGGCGGAATCCGGCGTCAGCACCGTGTTGAGACGGGCAGAGACCGCGTTCGTGAGTTGGCGGCGCGCATCCGTTGCGAATGCCTGGAGTTTCGACGTGTTCATAGCAGAATCTTCTTTCCGTTCCTGATGGCGGCGACGAGTTCACGACGGTAGGCGTCGAGGAAGTCGTCCACATCTTCCGTGGTTTCCAAAGCATCCTTGGTGCGGGGCCTGCTGATGGCGGTGAACGACACGGCCACACGCGCCGGTTCCACCTGCCGCGTTTCAGGGATATCCTCCCCCGCTGGTTCCTCAACCTCGGTCCGCGCATCGTCCGCGAGCGCGGGCTCCGGTTTCAAGGCCGCTGCGGACAGTTTGTTGATCAGCCGCGGGTGGATGGTGTCGTTCAGCTCGTTCACGGTTTTACGCATGGTGGAAATGAATGGGGCGTTCCGAATTTGTTCGGCGATTCGGTTCAGTTCCGTTTCGGCTTCGGCTTGTGCGGATGGTATGGCGTTCCGGTATTCGTCCGAACCGGTGATTCTGGTATGAATCCGTTCCACGGATTCGAGCGCGTTCTTCCGTTCGGTTTGGACAATGGAGTCCATTGTTTCGCGCAGTTCGGCCATGGCGGGCTTGAACTTGTTGATTTTGCGGAAAATGTTCGGATCATTGGCCAGCTGTTCCACGGATCGATATTGTTCTGCGGCGTCGCCGGATGCGTAGTCGATGTTCGACCTGTTTTTCTCGAGCCATTCCAGTCCGTCGGTGAGGATCTTGGACTGGGATCCCTTGAGGAAGGCGACGATCGGGTCGACCGTGTCTTCCTTGAGTTCAAGCAGTTCTTCGGAACCGTTTGCGGTTTCCGGCGAAGTGAAATCGCCGAGCAGCCATTTTGTAGGCTTTTCCGAAGCATAGGCGATCTTCTCAATGGGCTCATCGAGTTGTTGCACAAAGCTGAAATCGGCGTTAAGTGCGCGCAATTGCTTCAGCTCGTTCAATTCCTGCTTGAGTTTTTCGGTTACGGTTGTGGCCAGGTCCGTGGCCATTGATGGCAGATCCACTACGGCAAGATCGAAGAAGTCCATGGCGAATTCACGTAGCAGGGAGACTTTCTTCTTATCGAATACGAGGGGCAGTTCCACGTAGATGGACCCCTGCTTCCTTGTTTCGCGCAGCAGTCTGGCGGCTTCGCTCCGCTGCACCGATTTGTTGTCAAGCATCAGCGTGATTCTGTCGAGACCATACAGGTGCCCGATGCATGCGAGGGTGGCCGCATAGGGCCATCCGTATGGACGCGCGCTGTACATGTCAAGGATGCTTTTGACGGTCGGCTGGTGGTTGGATTTCCTTTCGCGGCTTATGGTCGTGAATACGTCGTCGGAAGGAATGTCGATCTCATCCCTATCCACGGTCTGGCCTACGAACGCGCTTGACTGACGACGTTGAGCGGCCTTCGTGATGATGCCGGCGAGATCGTTCTCCTCGTAACGTTTCCCTCCAAGTATTGAAAAATTGGTATAGTAGCGGCCGATCAGCAGTCCGAGTCCCTCGGCCACATGGGCTTGGGCCTCGGTGGATTTCACCTCTACCGTTCCACCGTTGTAGGCGAACTTTCCATTGGCCACCGCTTTGCGTATGCGGGCGCGCAGCTCTGCGTGGAGGTTTTCGTTGGACGCCCTCTTGCGTGAGATGATCTGCTGTCGTACTTCGGATTGGCTGTTCGCATCAGTGCGCATGAGGTATGTGGTGGTCTTCACGTATGTGCGCAGATCATCGAACAGCGTCCTGTCGGACATGTCCAGCAATAACGTGATGGTGTCGAGCAATCCCGAACTGTCAAGAATCGCCTTCTCGCGGTCAGCGGCACCAACCGAGGCGACCACGTTCAGCCAGATGGTCTGTTGGCTGGATTGTTGGATCCCATCAATGCGCAGACCATAACGGAATGGCGTACGTTGCTCGCCATAGGCGACGGTCATTCTGCCAAGCACGTCTCCCACCAGGATCTTCTTCAGCTCCTCGGTCTCCTTGGTGGGATCGATGTCGGTGCTTTTGATCTCCTGCTCAATGTCCTGTTCCTCATTGGTCAGATAGTTGTAGGTCTCTCCCACACGCTGCACGTAAGTGTCATGTTCCAACACTTCAAGAACATGCTTGATGTTCTGCTCCAACGACATGATGTCCATGTCGAACCGGTCGGTCAGCAGAATGCGCAGGTTATGCGGCGTGGCGGGAATGCCGTCGACATGTTTGATGAGCAGCAGCACCTTCAGCAGGCGCACGCCCAGTTCCCTCACATCGGGGTCGAGGCTCCTTTCGGCCTGGCTGATACGGAAGTTCACAGTCGATTGAATGGCGTCGGCAATGCCGTCATAGAGCCTGTCGAACGGCACCAGCTCCCCGACCGTCGCGCTTTTGCAGGAGCGCAAGGCACTGCTGATGGCGGACAGCATGGAACGTTCTCCCACGGACGCGTGACGGCCCGAGAACATGTTGTACCGGCTCATCTCACGCAACGCGTTCTGGAAGAGGCTGAACTCGTAGTTCACGAACGGATAGGACGCGATGAAATCATCCTTATCGTACGCCTTGTTGCTGCTGAACCTCGAAGTCTCACGGGTGAATTCGAACATGGTGCGCAGGTTCGCGTTCTGCTCATCCCACAGACCGTCCATCACCGTCTCGTATTCGGGTTTCTTGGCCAGAAGGCGCTTCTGAATGACCTCCACCACATCGGCGCTGTTGAGCTTCAGTTTGATGGAGAAGCGGCCTTGAATCTTCGAGAAGTCATGGCTCTGCTGCTTGGTCCGATCGCCGACGATGGTGTCCATGTCTTCCTGGGAAGTGACCACCACCCATGCACGTCCGTTGGTCTTGACCGCAAGATCTTCGGTAATAGACTGCAGGGACAGCATGAGCTCCCTGTTCTCTCCGATGAACTGACCCACCTCATCCACCAGAAACAGGATGCGGCGATTCGGTTCCTGCTGAGACAGCCACGTGTTCACGTCGTCGGCGAAATCGCTGACCGTCATCGTGTATGTATCCTCATATCGTTGGATGATACTGTCCTGCACCGGCTTGCCCGTCACCGCCGCGTAAGCCTTGCAAATCTCACTATCCACCAGCACGGCCACGTCACGGTTCTCATTCCAAGAGCTGCCCGCCTCCTGCTCGAACCGTTGTTTGAACTCGTCAAGATACCCGTTACGGGCAAGATCGCGTTCGAACTTCGCCACGAACGGATTCTTGCCGTAAAAGCCGCACACCTCGTCGAACACGCGAACGAAAGCGTACAATAGCGCGTCGGATGCGTTGGACTTATCGGCCTTCTGATCGATGTTGAACAGGATCGACGTGGCCGGAATGGCCAAGGTCTTCTCCAACTGTCCCGCAAGCATCTGATCATCCTGCTCTTCGGCCTTGCCCACGAAAGTGCGCACGATCTGTTCGCGGTTCATGGAAGACCCGCTGCCCTTATCAACCAGTTCGGCCGGAACGTCTCCCAGAATATGCGACAGCATCTTCAGCAAATGCGATTTGCCGGAACCGAAAAAGCCAGAAATCCACGCACCGTTCTGTTCACGATTCATCGGATCGTTGTACGCGTCGAAGAACTTGGCCAGATTACGGCAGATCTCCTCAGTGAGCACATACTCGTTGACCTCATCGTCGAGGTTCTTTTCATCATTGGCCTTGATCACGCCATTGATGTTGCGGTCGATGTCTTTGCTGAACAGCTCGCCGAAACCGATACCGTTCTCCCCGTTCATTTGTGTTCCCTTCTTCCTTGAATGATTGCACTGGTCTTGCGTATGCTCCGGTCTTGATTGACGAAGCGGGTCGTTCGAACGTCACATCCTCGGCGGCACGCTCATCTCACGTAGGTTCCGCGCACGGTAGTAGTTGTCTCCCGGGAGGCATCCGAACAACGACATGCTCGAACCGGAGGACGCACCCCTTGTGAACGTGCCCGGATAGAACAATACGAGCGGGCGGTCGTCAATACGACCCTGCAACGCGTTAAGCAACGTGTGCGCGCGAATATACGGATAGACCTTGCCGATTCCGGTGATGAACACGATGTCGGCTCCACCTTCGGCCTTGGCTTCTTCATAATGGTCGCGGATGGTGTCAGGCAGCCGATCCGTGCCGGAACCCATTATGTTGTCAAGCAACCCTAAAAACTTGTCGCCCCGGTTGTTCGATGCCATATTCGTATGACGCTGTTCCTCGACATTCAGCACACGATCCAGAAAGCCACGCTTCTCAAGAATCTCTATGGCGACGTCATACAAATCCAGGGCGAGCACCTGCGGCGCGAAATCGTCGTCATATTCCGGAGTCATCGTCCGCAACTGCCTTGCCAGTTGCCTGATATGCTCGGCAACGTCAAGTTCCTGTGTGGCGGGGTAATCATAGATGTAATAAGGTTGCTCGCCTGCCAGACCGCTATTGGTTCTGAACGAACGGGATTCCATGATCTCGCGTATGTGGACGAACTCGGCATCAATGTCACGGCGTTCTTCCGCCAGTGCGATGCTGATGCTGGAATCGGTCATGCTCTCCTCCACTCGTGCTCACAAGGACGTTTCGCGTATCGGAAGAAATCCAAACGAATCCGGCCTCTTCATAAGAATATCCGCCAAGGAACAATTAATCATGGAGGGGATTATCGTGTCGTTGGATTTATCAAGCACATGCGCCTCACGCATGGCTTTGAACAGGTTGGAACGCAGTTTTTTCGCCGTGCCGTCGCTCAGGTTCTCCAATTCAGCATGCCATGTGGCTTTGTTTGCGATGAATCGGCCATAATCCTCGAAATCCAAACGCAGGTTGCCGACAAGATAATGCTCTTTGACCACCTCGTTCGCGAATTCACCGACGATCGCGTAATAGCGGCACATCGCAATCCACATGAGCGTATCGTGGTCGACAGCGGAAGAGGCCGGACCCCCCAGATACGCAAGCTCCTCGAAGGTAAGAGCGCTGAGTCGCCTGATGGTTTCCGCCACAATGCGCTTGTTCGCAGAAACCGTACGGACCGCAAGCACGTTTTCCGTGACAGCCCGCTCACGGACCACCGTGATGGATTCGCCTACTTCAGCCTGGGGTGACTGATTGGTTCCGCTGCCAGCACCATGCTCCAAATACATTTCAGCGAGGACTCGACCCTGCTGGGCGAGTAATCCGCCAACGGTGAAGGAAAGCCTATACCGATCCCCCAGCATCGTCTCCGCACCGAATGAACCCGCCATGTATTCCTCCCCGTTAAGCACAAGAATATTTCAGCATACACCAGATCGGGTGAAATGAGTTCACATCCCCATCTCATCCAGAGGATTCACCGAACGACGTTATCGTGCATTAGTGTGCACGCATCGTGACCGAAACGCGTACTTGTGCGCACTTCGTTAAACGTAAGAGCATTTCAGCATAATCGAATTGGGTAAGATGAAAAGGCCGGGATTCGCCTTCGATCAATCCGCACGACTTGCTGAAAATCCGCACGACCTGTCGAAAATCAGCACAATCACTCCTACACCGCATACTGACAAATTCAAACACCACGTTTAGCTCCTATAGACCAATAATTAATCGGAATCAGACGAACGGATTCAGAGAACCGACTACGCTGGATGATGCGGATAGTAAGAAACCCCTAAGGGGAATCGCCGGAAACGATATATAGAAAGCTTCCGGCTACAAGAAACAAAACGAGGCATAGCATAATGACACTTGAAACCGACAAACTCATTCTGCGCCATTGGAAGGAAAGCGACGCGGAGGACTTATACAGATACGCCAGCGATCCCGATGTGGGCCCGATCGCCGGATGGCCTGCGCATCAGTGTCTGGACGAGAGTCGTGACGTGATCAGGAACGTATTCAACGCCAAAGGGGCTTATGCCATCTGCCTGAAGGAAAATGCCAAAGCTATCGGCGCAATCGAACTGAAACTGAATGGCCATACCGACTTGGCCAACCGGGACGACGAATGCGAGATGGGCTTCTGGCTTGGAAAACCCTTCTGGGCGCGGCATCATGCCGGAAGCAGCGAAGGAAATGCTCCGTCATGCCTTCGAGGATTGTGGCATGCGCAAAGTATGGATCACCTACTACGAGGGCAACGCCAAGTCCAAACGCGTCCAGGAAAAATGCGGATTCAAATACCAGTGGACAACACAGGCTGTGGATGTTCCGCTGATGCACGAGAAAAGAACGATTAATGTGAGCCTGATGACGAAAGAAGATTGGCTTTCAGAAAAATAGCGGCTGTTCGGTCATTCCGCATAAGAGAGTTTGACCGGTGTCGTATCGGACATTGCACGTTCGATTCACCAGAGACGTTATTGTGCACTTGCACGCACTCGACGCGACCAAAGCGCACATTTACGCGCACTCCCTCATCTTCACCGAACAGAAGCCTCTCATCAAGCCGAGGCTTCGGAATCTATCGTGAGAGTTTAAAGTAATTCGCGAAGTCGAAATTGTCCGGCAGAGGAAGGGAAAACATGTATGCGGTCGCGGCGACAAAAACAACGACGCCGACCGTGAAAACGATTCGCATTGGCCAATCCTGCTTGTAAAAACCAACCATGCCGAAGAGGAACAGGCAGAGCGAATAGAGCACACTGACCAAGCCATACGAATCATTCGCCAGATTGCAACGGTTTCCTTTCTCACGCGCCTGCGTCGCTTTTTCCGCCAATTTTTCGGAGTCGGCAAAGAAGCTGGACTGCGGGTATTCGTCGAAAGGAGTCGCCGTGCCGCCTTTTTCAAGGGCGGTATAGACGGCGCTTTTGAAGTTTTCGTAATCGGGGCAGTTGGTCTCGATGTATGAGTTCATTTGCTCACGTTTTGCATCGGCGCCTTCTTCGTCTCCCGCACTTTCCAATGATTTCATTTCCGAATTCAAGTCGTACACATGCGTCCACAGGTTGGAGGCCGCGACGTAGAGCTGCGCATTGAGGTTATAGCTTGAATTCGCTTCGGTGTTCAAACGTTCGGCCTTGGCGTAGTTTGCGTCCTGGCCGCTTCCATGAAGGTCGCCGATCCACGTTGCCCATGCCGTCGCCAAGGTGCAGACCGCCAGCATGATCGCAGCGAGCGTATTGAAATTGGTCACTACGCCAATAATTTTTTTGCGCAGCGGTTTTTCGTCGTTTGGTTCCTTATCAATAACTCTATCTTCCATTGAACGCTCTAATCCTTCATCTGGCCGCAGCTGGTAAGACGCTTACGGTGTCTTTGGGCTCTATATAAAGCATATGAGAAGAAACCACATTGGGCGTGCGGATTCCTACGGCCGTGTGCGGATTTTAAACAACGTTTGCGGTTTTCTGATGGAGTGTGCGGATTCTAAAAATCCGCACGCCGAATTACAAGCCAAATCGGACTTCCGGCGTCCGGCATCCGGCATGGATGAAGTCCAGAATGCCTGTCAGCCCTCCACCTGAGCTTTCCAGATTGATGTCATCGGACAGCCACCCTACGACGCCGCGACGGAGAATCATTCCCAGTGCAACGGATGCACTATCCCATCAAGGTAGTCGTCTCGTTCATGGATTAGGTCAAGAACGGACCGTGAATAGGCATTATCCCCGTTGATACTATCCACCAGATACATAAGTGCCATCAGCGAACCCGCCACCGACTTTTCCTCATAGTCAAAATCCGGATATGAGGATCGCATGTCCTTGGTAACAGGCGAGGCGATGACCATCTCACGATGCCACAGACGGCTGTGATGCGAGCATAGATTACGCAGATAGACCATCGCGTGCACAATCTCAGATGCGGCGCGTAGATTCGTTCGGATGTTGAATGACCTATACAGTTCCCTCAGCACCGCCGTGTCGGAGTAGAGAGAAAGCATCCGTGAGACGGTGTCAAACGGAAGAACCTCCACAGCGGCCCATAGGGGAATCTCCTCGCCACGTTTGCGGTAATGACGGATGCACACCTCACTGGACATGCTCACCCATTTGCCAAGGTTCGTCAACAGTCCCTCTCGCATCTCGACACCGGTCCGATTGCGCCGGTCCTGGTAGGCCGACAAATTTGCGTAAGTGTACGCGCCTCCATGCATGGCAGCAAGATAGGCAAAACGACTCCGCAAAGTAAGCTCGATCAGCGCCGTACCATGCAGGATGAGCTCCCGCAGTCGCGAATCCATCCTATACGGATGTATGAAATCATCTACCCGAACCGTTGCAAGTGACTTTGTTTTAGTTTATCGCTAAGCCAAGGTCGCTTGCATGG
>CAVBVU010000040.1:0-13054 GCA_963598975.1 Anaerovoracaceae bacterium | reverse complement strand
GTCCTTGCAGGAATCGGCCACGGAGTCAAGCTTGGAGAAGTCATACTCTTCAAGATTCAGTCCGGCACCGAGGAACGCGGTTTGACCGCCTTCACCGGAGGCGGCCGCGGGAGCCGTGGTAATGGTTTCGGCCTTCTTCATGGCATCAACGAACGTGGTATTCACGTTGGAGAACGCCTCGGTGATGCCTCGCTCGGCGGTGTATGCGTAATCCGCGGAGGTGTTGGTGCTTCCGGAACCGGAGCCGCTCATCACAGGATTGATGTAGTCGTAGCCCATCGGAGTGACCGGAGTGTCTTTGGTCAGTGGCAGCGTGCCGTCGTTCTTCAACAGCACCTCGCCTTCGTCGCCAACCTGCTCCGCGATCTTCGCGCTGTTGTTCAACGCCTCTTCGGAATTGGACGCGGTGAAATCGTAATAGCTCGCGTTCCAATCCTTCGTTCCGCTAGGCGTGGTGTACGCCTTCGAGCCTTTGCCCAGGAACGAATCCAGCGATGGCGTGAAATAGTTGGTGATGGTGGTCAACGCGATTCCGAACACGACGAAGACCGTCATGATCGGAATCACGATGGCACGGAACACTCCTCCGCGCATCTTGAGTTTGTTTTTCTTCATTTCATCCTCCTTTGGATAAACTCACTGCGATTGCTTCATCGCTATTTCTGCTTGAAGATAAGCTTCATGATCGGGTAGAAGACCCAGAACGAAATCGTGCAGTTGATGAGCATGGTGGCCACGTCGGCGACCGTTGCGCCCACGCCGGATCCCATGACGTCTATGCACCAGCCATACAGTAGAGCCTTGTACAGGCCCTGCAACGCCGCCGCGCCGATGGTGATGATCACGTAGGCGAACACATACCAGGCGGCCGCCTTCCACACGTTGCCGGTGGACTTGAATGTGACGCTGCGTTGCGTGATGAAATTGATCATCTGCGCGATGGCCATGGTGATCTCCACCGCCAAGAAATAGGCAAGGCCGCCACCGCCACCGTCGGAGATCGCACCGGAAGCGTAATCGAACACGTAGTAGGTGGATCCATCGATGTTGTGCCCGATCGGGAGCACCCGAAAATCGGTTCCCACCAACGGCGTAAAGCCGAACAGCCATTTAAGCAACGGCATCAACACCAACTGCAATACGGTCACCGCGTTGCATATGACGAAAAACATGATGAATTCGGCCAACGTGCGATGCTTGGCTTCGAACGAACGCCATGCATCACGGACCGGTGCGACCATCCTCGCGCCAAAACCCGCGCTATGCTCCGACTGCGACATCAGCAAACATCCCCTTCCATATCGTGCCCAATACTGAAATCAAGAAAATCGACGACGCCATCACCCTTGTAGGTGAAGTACAGAGGAGCCACACCATTCGGGGAGCGCATCGGCACCGTCTCCGTGCTTTTCCACTCGATGCCGGCCAAACGAATCGGCACCCGTGCCAGCACGCCATCGCCCTTCGCATCGCTGGAAACCACCATCACGCCCTGCGCGGTTCCCGGAGCCTTGTCCTTGCAATGGGCGCGTACCGTCAATCGCAGGGAAAGCTTCGTCTCCGCCGCACCGCGGAAATCGAAATATTTGAATCCTGCAATGGCTCCATCGCGCATGTTCGCAATATGCTGCGCAACGGAAATCCTGCCGGCCACATCGGGATCCGTATCCTTCGCGTCCTGCGTGAAATACGGATGCGCGGCAAGCCTTCTGACCACTCCGGAACCGTCATAACGACCGGCTCCATCGGCACTCCACAGATTGCAGGCGATACGCGCCTCATACGTTCCCGTACCAGAGAGCGCTCCCCTGTTCAACCCGCAGCTGGTGACTTCCGCCTGGTTGAAATGCCAGATGCCTCGCTCATCCTGGCTGGCGACGAGTTTTTCGGCGCATGCCTGGCGGGCGTAGGAGCTTCGGTTGGTTTGGCGGTGGTAGAAGGTGTAGAAGTCGTCTTTCACGCGCAGCATTCCGCCGTGCGTGTTTCCGGTGTAGTTGCTGGCGGTCTTCTCGTCCGTATGATTGTTCAGTCCGACGTCGCCGATTGATACGAGTGTGCCACCGTAGACGTATCCGCTGTCCGGCTTATCCGATACCGCATAGCACAATTCGTGGTTGAGTCGGGATGAGTAGACGAAATAATAATGGCCGTCCCATTTGCGGATGGAGCTTGCCTCGAAGAATTCATGACCTTGGAAGGAGCCTGTTCCTTCCTTGGGGAACAGGAGTTTTTCCGGGGTTTTGATGGTGGTCATGTCCGGTTCGAGTTCGAGGACGTATCCGCCGTCGAATTTGAGTTTGCGCAATCCGGTGACCACTGCCGGAACCGGCGTGTAGAAGCCGGAGAACAGGAACACCCTGCCGTCGTCGTCCACAAGCGCGCCCGGGTCGAACGGGAAGGAATCGCCTTTCCTACGCCCCCAGATCATACCGTCCGCGTAGTGAACGTGACCGTGGAACCGGAAGGGGCCGACCGGCGAATCGGCGACGGCCACGCCCATGATTCCCATGAAGTCGAACGCGTAATACATGTAGTAGCGGCCGTCGTTGCCCTGTACCACGTCGGGGGCAAACAGCAGGCGCAATCCGAACCTGTTTTTCGGATCCTGCTTCTTACGAAAAACCACGCCTTCGTAACGCCAATCGGTCAGATCATCGACCGGCGCCGACCAGCAGACATAATCGTTGACGCAGAACATCGGCGCTCCGAACCGGTCATGCGAACCGTAGATATACACACGGTCTCCGAACACGTGGGGCTCCGCGTCGGGAACGTATTCGCCTGCCGGAAGATACGGATTGAATGCCTGCCGCACTGCCACTCCTCTTCGAGAATCTTGATGAAGATCATCACTGCTCTATTGCAGGATGATGGTTCCATATTCCCGGAAAACCGCGTTCATGCGACGGCAATTGCACGAACCGGAGTTTTATCGCACAAATGGTCGAAAGAGAAGTCAGCTACGGTCGCTGTCGGAGGCCGCTGACGCGGATGTCCCGTCCGACATGGATTTGCGCGACCTCGCATTGCGCGATCGCAGCGGAATGAGCACACGAAGGTCGAACCAGTGGTCGCGTATCGTCACGGTAAGCGTTCCTCCATACGACATGGCCGTATGACGTATGCTTTTCAGACCGAATCCGTGATAATCGGCGTTGCTTTTCGTGGTTACCGGCAGACCGTTCTTGATGACGAACACATCCGGGTTGTTGATGTAGTTCTCCACACGGATCAGCACGAAACCGTTGACCTGGCTGACCGTCACGTGTATGAGCCGGCGCTCGCCGTCGGACAGGCTCCGTTCGTATTCGATGGCGTTGTCGAGCGCGTTGCCCACGAGCGTGCACATGTCCATTTCACTGATGCATTCGAGCAGGGTGCCGTCGGCCACGCAGGTCAGTTCGATGCCGTCCTTCGCGCAGACGAGCGCCTTGCCCGTAAGAATGGTATCGAGCACCGCATTGCCGGTCTTATATTGCGATTCGTACTGTTTGATGCCCCGTTCGATGTCGTTCAGATACTCTTCTCGTTTTCCGGGGTTGCTTTCGTTGCGCAATACCGCGATCTGATGTTTGAGATCATGGTATTTGTGGTTGATGATGGCGATGTTTTCCTTCGACTGCTGATATTGCAGATACTGCGTTTGCAGAATGTTTCGGATGGAACCGAGCTCGCGCATGGCATGCTGTTCGCAGAGTTGGATATGGTAGGCGTACAGGAACGCCACGCCGCCGAATCCCACCAGCGTACGGATGTTGAACACTTCCGTGCCTATCGTGCTGGTGAACGGCGTTGCCGTGGAGACATAGCTCAGATTGCTCAGCGTGAACGTGGTGAGCGTGATGATCACCGCCGTGGAAAGCTCACGCATGGTAACGCTCAATGAGCCCATGCGCATGTCGGAATCCTCCAGGTCGCGCAAATGCCGCAATTCCAGAAGCGCGGCCATGCCAAACGTCATGCCGTATACGGCGATCAGCATGACGATCTGCGCGACGAAGACCATAGTCCTATCCGCATCCCAACCGTTTTTCCTTGAAAAATAGAAGTACAACTGCCAATCCAGCGAGGCCGCGAATTCGGCCAGAAGAAAGGCCCTCATCAGCCAATACAGGCAGGTCGGGATTTCGAAACGGCAGCACCGGCGGAACAGGATCATCATGATCGCCAGCGCGACCGCCATTCCCGGCAGCCACAGCGCGACCGGCACCACGCCGATCACGACCTGCAATAGAATCAACGCGAACAGACCGGTCAACAAAGCGACGACTTCTTTGACGCGCGGCCACCTGCGCATGCATACCGAAATATACATGACGCATGAGCACCATTCGGCGAGCGCCGTATACAGTTTGGGAATGTCTGGAATCACACCGACCGTGTTCATGAAACCCCGCTTGATGCAAGTCCTATCGGCAGGTCTCGCCGACAGGTTCTACGTGTTCTATTTGATGGTGTCGCCGAAATACGCGGATAATGCGTCAAGCAACTCGCGTTGTTTGGCACGGCTGACCGCCACCCGGTCGAATCCGACCATGGCGTAGCCGCTCTCGATGCCTTGAACGTGCGCGAGATTGATCAGATAGCCTTTGTTGCAGCGGAAGAACCCGTCGTCGGAGAGCTGCGATTCGACGTCTTTCATGGATTGCGTGGTGGATTCGTATGGTCCGCTCGTGGTGTGGTATGTCAGACGGTGTCCACTGCTTTCGATCCATTGGATGGAGGATAACGGCACTCTGCTGGTGCCGTTTTTCGATGTGATCATCACGTATTTCTCTTCGCGTCGGCGCATGCGTTCCATGGCACGGCCGAGACGTTGGGTGAACGCGAAGTACGAGATCGGCTTGAGCACGTAGTCGAGCGCGTCCACCTGATACCCGCGGATGGCGTATTGGGCCATATTGGTGATGAACATGATGACCACGCCATCATCGGTCTCGCGTATGCGTTCGGCCGCGGTCATGCCGTCCATCGACTTCATTTCGATGTCCATGAGGATGATATCGTGCCTGCCGGAGCGGTAGTCGCCGACGATGTCCTCACCGTCGGGATATACGGTGACGTCGAAACGTTCCCCGATTTCCCTGCCATACCGTTTCAGATAGTCCTGCAGTTCGTTGGCATATTCCGATTCGTCTTCGACGATGGCAACATTGACGCTCATGACACCTCCATTGGCTTTACGTATATTAGCGCATTCCCGAATGAAAGGGTTCCGTCAATAAGTTTTCGCCGTTCGGTTTTCCGTCAGTTTGTTTTCGGGTTTTTCCCAACGAGGATGGCGCAAACGCACTGAAGGAACGCTACGAAAGTGAATAGCGCAAGCGATGTCTGGCATCCGCCCGTAAGCTCTACGATCACGCCGAATGTCAGCGGGCCCGTTGCTGCGAGCAGATAGCCGAACGACTGCGCGATGCCGGAAAGCACGACGGTTTCAGCGCTGCTGCGTCCTCGCATGGCAATCAATGCGAGCGCCACGACCAATGACGATCCCTGGGCGCAACCGCCGATGAATGCCCATGCGATCATGGCTTTCGGGAACAGCAGCATGCCAAGTCCCGCGACAAACATGGGAACGCTGGCCGTAAGCGCGGCGCAGATCTGATTGCCGCGCACATTCATCAGTTTGGGAATGAGCAGACCGGCGAATATGCCGACGCCTTGGAATATGAACAGGTGCACGCCAGCCACGGACGTGTCGAATCCCGCGGATGTGGAAACCCGGGGCATCCAGTTCGACATAGTGTAGAAGGCGGATGACTGCAATCCCATGAACAGGGTCACGTACCAGGTGACCGGACGACGCAGCACGCGCAGGAACATGCCGTTGGTTTGAGATGAGGGTTCTTCTGAATCCGTCTTGCTAGAGATATTGCCGGCTTGCCCAGTTTCACGAACGGATGTCATGGAGCGCATGACGTTACGGTTATGCACGATGCGCAGGAACCATAATGCCGCGACCGCCAGAGGCGGAATCGACCAGAAGGACAGCGAGCCTCGCCAATCACCCAGTATTTGTGCCAGAGGCACTGCAATCAATCCCGCGGTGGCCGAGCCGGCCGTGATGCAGCCGGAGTAGATTCCGGTGGCCATCGCGACACGACCGGCGTAATCGCGTTTTGCGATCACCGGCACGAGAACATTGCCAACCGCGATCGACGAAGCGAACATCACCGTACCCAGCCAAACGCCGACGCTACCGCAATAGGAGCGGACGAAATCACCCAAGGCGATGCACAGGAGCGCCAGAAACACCGACCAGTCGATGCCGATTCTGCGTTCAAGGAATGTTACCAGCGGACTCACCGCAGCGAAGGCGAGCAACGGAATCGCGGTAAGGACGCCTTGCACGCCCTCGCCCCAAGAAAGGTCCGTGCCGATCTGTTCGAGCAACGGCCCGACCGCCGCGATGGACGGACGCAGGTTCAACGCCACCAGGAACACCAGTGCCGCCCACAGGCCGGTGGAAGGTATGTCGTTCCGCCATGACACCCCGGACCGGATCATGTTCGTTTGAGCGTTATTCCTTGCATTTCTTGCGTTCATATGGCTCCTCCCCCACTCACGACAGTATTTTCCACTTCCGCACTGCCGTCTCAGCAGCCTTCAAGCTCGCTGAGATCACTGAAATATCCGTTGATTCTTTCGATGCGCGCCGATGCTTCGCCCGTTTCGTTCAAACATTCACCCACTTCGTCGGCAAGCAACGCCACGAACGCGAACACGGCTGTGAAGCTTGACAGCAGATGGGAATTCGCCGCCCCTCCCGCAAAGGAAGTGGTTGGACTGCTTTCGGAGTTCACCCGTTAACATTATATGACGACTTGCGTCACACATTTACGTCGTATAAGGGTTTTGGCCGTTGCGAAACCGCAACGACGCGGAAGGCAACGGCCAAATTTCAGTCGCGCAAATGATCAGGCGAGGTAGTTCGCCGGGTTCTGGCTGAATTTCTCGGCGCAACCCGGATTGCAGAAGTAGTAGGTGACGCCTTCATGTTCGCGTGTGGCCGCGGCAGTGGCAGGATCCACGCTCATGCCGCAAACCGGATCCTTGGCGAGATTCCGCCCGACTTGGGCCGCCATATCGTTGTTTCCACCGCAATGGCAGGAATGGCCGCCGCATTCGGTTTTGGCCTTGTGATCGCTGAACAGTCCCATAATGGTTCCTTTCCTGTTGTTTTCTTTATTGTTCAAATCTGGTTTGCGCACCTGGTATGCGTTCGCTTTATTCGGGTCGAACAATCGCAGCCGGCTCGCGTTCGACACCACGCATAGCGAGGAGAACGCCATGGCCGCGCCCGCGATCATCGGATTGAGCATGACGCCCGTGAACGGATACAGGATGCCCGCCGCGATGGCGATGCCGATGCTGTTGTAGCCGAGTGCGAACCCGAGATTCTGCGCGATATTGCGCATGGTGGCGTGGCTCAGGTCGATGGCATGCACGAGGCCCATCAGCGAACCGTTCATCAACGTCACGTCGGCCGATTGAATGGCCACATCGGTGCCGGTGCCGATGGCGAAGCCAACGTTGGCGCGGGCCAGGGCCGGAGCGTCGTTGATGCCGTCGCCCACCATCGCGACCGTATAGCCTTGACCTTGCAGTCGGGCCACTTCATCAGCCTTGCGTTCGGGGCGCACGCCTGCGATCACATGGGTCACGCCGATTTGATCCGCCACGGCCTGCGCGGTGGTTTCGTTGTCTCCGGTGAGCATGACGACTTCAATGCCATGCGATTGCAGTTGTGCCACGGCTTGTGCAGAATCCGGCTTGATGGCGTCGGCCACGGCCAGGATTCCCGCAAGCTCTCCGTCGATGGCGGCCAGAACCGGGGTTTTTCCTTCTTGAGACAAGCGTTGCATGTCGGCGATGATCACGTCGAGATCCTCATTGCCGACGCTTGGCATGCCGACGTCCAACCGGTCGATCAGATCGGTGTTCCCCACTGCGACGGCATGAACCGCGTTCCCGACTGCCGACGTGACCTGCGCGGTCACGCCCTGTCCTGCGATTGCACGAAACCCGGTCGCCGTACCGATTGCGATACTACGATCACATACTCCGGCGACGATGGCCTCCGCGAGCGGATGCTCGGAATCGCGTTCCGCGGCCGCGCTCAAGGCCAGCAACTCCTCCACATCATCACGCCATTTTCCGAGCGGCAGCACGTCGGTGAGCGAAGGATGCCCCGCGGTGACGGTGCCGGTTTTATCAAGAACCACGGCATTGACTTTCGCGGTTGTTTCCAGCGCCTCGGCGGAGCGAATGAGCACCCCCATCTGCGCCGCGCGGCCGGTGGAGACCGTCACGGAAAGCGGAGTGGCCAATCCCAATGCGCACGGGCAGGCAATCAGTAACACGGACACGGCTGCGACCAGCGCATGCGTGACGCGCGGCTGGGGGCCGAATGCATACCAGATCGCGCACGACCAGACGGCGATCAGCACCACGGCAGGCACGAACATGCCGGAGATGCGGTCGGCCAAACGTTGCACAGGCGCTTTCGAACTTTGCGCGGAACGCACCAATTCGATGATGTGCGCGAGCACGGTGTCTTTGCCGACTTTCGTGGCTTGGTATCGAATCGCGCCCGAACCGTTGATCGTAGCTCCCGTGACCGCACTGCCCACGGTTTTGACGACCGGCATGGATTCGCCGGTAATCATGGATTCGTCAATGCAGGACGAACCGGCCGTCACAATGCCGTCGACCGGCAGTTTCTCCCCGGGACGGATGGCGATGATATCTCCGACCCGAACGTTCTCGACGTCGATTTCCTCTTCGATTTCCTTTTCGACGCCGCTCTCGCCTTCTACGCCGTCCTCGACGACATTGCGGACCACACGCGCGGTTTTCGGACGCAGCCCGGCCAGTGCGCGCATAGCCTCACCCGTGCCGATACGTGCCCTCGCTTCCAACAGTTGACCGGCGAGCATCAGCGTGATGACCACGCCGACGGTTTCGAAATACGGTTCGCGGGCGTCGACCGGCAATAATTCCGGAGCAAACGTGACCACGCACGAATACAGGAACGCGAATACGGTTCCAAGACTCACCAACGCGTTCATCTCCGGCGAACGGTGGACGATCGCGGCGAACCCGCTACGGAAGATGGGCAACGCCGAATATCCCATGATCGGCAGGGTGAACAGCAGCTGCATCCATGCCGGCATGTAGTAGAGCATAAGCATGGCCGAACAGAACACCGGAACCGCACCTGCCGCCGACACCACAAGTCGCGCGATCAGGGTTTTGATTCCCTTGGAATCGTCGGGATTAACGGGTCCGGTTGAGTTGACGGATTCGGTAGCGTTGACGGAATCAACGGATTTGTCAGATTGCGCCGGTTCATCCTCATCGGAGGAACCCGCAATCACGGCAGCTTCGATGGGCTCTTCATCCGGCCGCAGCTTTCCGACGTTTGCCGTTTTGCCCGGAACCACCTTCAATGTGCCGTGCAGCATGTTCATGCCGCAGGCGAACGGGTACTCCCCCGGATTTTGCGGATGCAGCGTCAATGTGGTCGTACGGAAAGCCGGCAATGCCAGATCCACTCCGAAATCGGCGAACACCACATGGGACGAGCATTCGCCGTCCTCCTTGCGGTCGAACACCAGCCGCAACGGCATTCCCGCTTCCGCTTCGATCACCGCGGGACTATACCCTCCCTTGACTTCGATCACGGCCTCCTGCACATCGCCGTCGATCTTCGCGCGGTATGCCTTGCGCGGCGCGAAGAAGAACCACAGAACACCCACGGTCACAATCGCCGCCGCGATAATCGCAATGACAGCATGCATAATCTTTCGCCACTTTCCCGTATTTCCCGTTTTCACAACAGACCCAACCATATACCCCTATAGGGTATACGCGCAAGAGTGTAGACTGAAGCAGGAAGCGAAAACAGCCAGACCGAAATCGCCGGAAGGAGCACGGCAGTGAACGTTACGCAACACGGGTACGCGGACGACCAGAAGAAGATCATCGCACGGCTCAACCGCATCGAAGGCCAGGTGCGCGGTATCAAACAGATGACGGAAAACGGCGAATACTGCATCGACATCCTCACCCAGATATCCGCGGCGAACAGCGCGTTGAAATCGGTGGCACTCCTGCTGCTCGACGACCATCTCAACCATTGCGTCAAACAGGCGGTGGCCGAAGGCGACGCGGTATCCGACGAAAAACTCGTCGAAGTGAACGCCGCGATCGCAAGGCTCGTCAAATCGTGACCGTTCCGCATGCTGGCCAAAGCCAGCCGAATACCGAGCCAAGAGTCGAAGCGACTCTTTAGATTCGTACCTAGACCGACACACGAAGGCCCACCCGGGCCACAGCAACAAAGGAGCAAACATGATCAAGGTTTCCGTAGTCGGAGCCAAGGGCCGCATGGGCTCTCACGTGGTCGACGCCGTGAACAACGCCGCCGACACCGAACTTGCGCTCGCACTCGACGCCGGCGACGATCTGACGCAGATCACTCCGGACAACACCGACGTGGTGGTGGAGTTCACCGTGCCGAGCGTATCGCTCGACAATGTGCTGGCATTGGTGAAGCAGGGAGTCGACGTGGTGGTGGGCACCACCGGCTGGACCGAAGACAAGCTCGATCAGGTACGTGCGGCCCTTGCCAAAGCGCCACGCGCCGACCAGAGCGTGTTCATCGCGCCGAACTTCGCCATCTCCGCCGTGCTGGCCGATTATTTCGCCAAGGTGGCCGCCCCGTACTTCGAATCCGCCGAAGTGGTCGAGCTGCATCACCCGAACAAGGTGGACGCCCCTTCCGGCACCGCCTTCCATACCGCGCAGGGCATCGCGCAGGCACGCAACGAGGCCGGACTCGGACCTGTTCCCGACAAGACCGAGACCGACGGCGGCTCCCGCGGCCAGGTCGTTGACGGCATCCACGTTCATGCCGTGCGTCTTCGTGGACTCAACGCGCATGAGGAGGTGCTGTTCGGCAATGAAGGCGAACAGTTGACCATCCGCGCCGACAGCTTCGACCGCATCTCCTTCATGCCGGGCGTGCTGCTGGCCGTACGCAAGGTCTCGACCGGAAACCACCCGGGTGTGACCGTCGGACTCGACAACTTCCTCGACCTGTAAAACAGGACATCGCGAGACAGACCATCGCGAGACAAGCCATCCCGAAAGCCGCAAATTTCGGGCGCAGCAATGAAAACTGCCGACGCTTACAAGACGTAAACGTCGGCAGTTTTCATTGAAAGACCGATTCGCATGCGACTCGCGTACGGGTCCATGCAAGTCACGTACGGATCACATGAATCACGCGCGTTTGCGAACCACGAGCCAACCGAGGACCGCGAACGGAATCGAGCACAGCACGAAAATCCACGGCAGCATAAGCGTGGTGCTCGGCGTGGCATGATCGAGCACGATGCCGGTAATCATGGAGCCGAACGACGCGCCGACGGTACCTGCGGTGCTCACCCAGGAAAGCCCCTCGGTCAGCGACTCCTCCGGCACGGTCTCCTTCACGACGATGTTTCCGGATGCGAACACCGGAGAGACGGTCAGACCAGTGAGAATCTCGAAGAATCCCATGATGATCAGGTTCCCCTGGAACATGTGAATCACGAAGAATCCGACGGTCATCAGCGCAAGGAACATGATCATGTGAAGCCAATGCGAACCCTTGAGTTCCTTGGATCCGAAAATCAGCGCGCCGATGCACGATCCGAGCGCCAGCATGGCAAGCTGCACACCAAGCACGGAATCAAGATGCAGCGCCTTCATGACGGCCGTGATGGACGTGTCGAACGCGGTGAAACTCATATTGAACACGATGAACACGATCAGCAGTGGCACCACGCCGGCATACGTAAGCACGTTGCGCTTCTTGGCACCGCCCTGACGCTTGAGATTGCCGAGGCCGAACGATTCCGCGATTCCTTTGGCCCCCGACGTACCCTGAGCGTTGGCTCCCGACACATCGGCATCCTGCGCGGACGCGGACACGACTTCGATCTCACGGACGACCGGCGGTTGCGTGTCCTTCAGCATGAAGAACACCGCGCCGCCAAACGCGGATGCGAACGTCGGCACGAACAGCTGCGACACCGGATGCACGGAAGCCGCCAGAAACGCGGAAAGGATTGGTCCGAAGATGAACACGATCTCGTCAATCGCCGATTCAAGCGCGTATGCGGTGTTGAGCATATTTCCGTTGCCCGTGCGTTCAAGCACGTACGCCCATCGCGTCCTTACCAACGCGCCGAACGAAAACTGCGTCAATCCCATGACCACGGCCAACAGGAACAGCAGCGGAATCGGCACGCGGACAAGCGCTGCGAACGCGAATCCCAGCATCGCGACGATCTGCACGAAAAGAATGATTCGCCCCACCTTACGCTGGCCGAACCGGTCGAACAGGCGTGCGTACAACGGGGTGACCGCCGCCGTGGCAAGCACGTAGGCGGCGCTCATCACACCGGCGATCGTCCAATTGTCGTACAGATGGTTGAGCGCCAGAATAATGCCCAGGCCCATCATGGACATCGGCAGTCGTGCGATCGCACCGAAAGCGCAGAACGCCTTCGCACCGGGAATGGAGAACAGCACCGCGTACGGCGTCTTGTGAGTCTTGGCTTCGAGAGTCTCGCTCACAGCTGCGCCACCTCCCCACGATAGATGAACATGTCGTCGTACAGCAGCCCCTCTTCCACCGGTTCTTCTTCCAACGACTCGGCGGATTCGGAAGATTCAGCGGATTCGGCGGATTTGCCCAAGTGCTCGGCGATACGCTGCAAGCCCTTATGGTCATAGAAGCTCACGTCGCAATCGGAATCGGTATGCAGATAGAACGCCGACACATTCCAGGCCGCGAAATGCTCCTGCATACGGTTCCACAGCTGACCGCCCACACCCTTGCCGCGAATCTCGGGATTCACCATGAACAGCTCCAGCTCGCCCATGGTGGTTTCGTTGGCGTGGCTGTTCTTTTCAAGGTCATGCTGCAACGCGTATACCTCGTCAAGCATCCTCAACTGCTTCGCGGCCTTCTCGTCGGCCATGATGAGCCTCACCACGT
>CAVBVU010000039.1:0-13209 GCA_963598975.1 Anaerovoracaceae bacterium | reverse complement strand
ACCGCATACCACGTTCCAATTGGAACCGGAAGGGTACAGTTCGGCCAGCCAGGAACGTATGCACCGCTGATCGAACGGGAACACCGCCTTGTCGATATTCCGAATCGAAAGTTCAGATTTTACGCAGAACGGTGACGACTTTGCCCATGATCTGGGCGTTGGTGCCGTCGATTGGTGAATACGCGGGATTGTGCGGGATGAGCCAGACGTGGCCATTGTCATTGCGGAACGTTTTGACGGTGGCCTCGTCGTCAAGGAGTGCCGCCACGATGTCGCCGTTTTCCGCGGTGTTCTGTTCGCGGATGACCACGAAATCACCATCGCAGATTGCGGCGTCGACCATGGAGTCGCCGTGAACCTCCAGCATGAAAAGGTTTCCGGTTCCGGTTAGACGTTCCGGCAGTCGCATCACATCATCGATATGCTGTTCCGCGGTGATCGGCACGCCTGCGGCGATTCTTCCGACCAGAGGAACGTCCCGCGATGACATGATGGCCATGTTCTCGTCATCCGCGATCCAAGGTGAAACACGTGGAATCGCATTATGCTCATCATTGCCATGCATGGGGGAGATTTTTCCTCGTGCGGACGAAGAGGCGTCCGTGCCAAGATTTTCGTCATCGAATCTGACTACTTCGATGGCCCGTCCTTTATTGGCATTCATGCGGATGAACCCTTTTTCGTCCAGCGCTTCGAGCTGATGCTTGACGGAGGAGGGGCTTTTCAGTCCGGAAGCATCGCCGATTTCACGAAAGGAAGGAGCATACCCCTGTTCGGCGAGATGCTTTTTTATTGCGGACAGGACTTTGCGCTGGCGATCCGTCAACGAGCTTTCGTTCGGATGCTCCGCGCTTTTCTGGGGCGTGGATGAGATGCTGCTCATGGTGGCTCCTTTCGTGTCTTGAATCAGCATAGCGTGAAACGAAAGGTAAATCAAACATCTGTTCGAGGTGTGTTTGCGCCGTTCGAACATTTGTGCAACATGCGGGACGTGCGCCCGATGAAACCGATGTTCGAAAAGAGGACAGGTGATGAACGATTTGTCCGATGTCGTCAAAATCGTAAATTCAATGGTTCAGGTTATTCTTGGACTCATGCATTGTCCGTTTTGCCAGAATTCAGATACCAAGGTGGTCGATACCCGCATTAGCGATGATGGCCATTCCATTCGTCGTAGACGCGAATGCCCGAAATGTTCCAAACGTTTCACCACACAGGAGACGACGATGCTGCTTGTGGTGAAACGTTCCGGGAACGTCGAGCAGTTCGACCGCAACAAAGTGATTTCCGGTGTTCGCAAGGCATGCCAAGGCAGACCGATCGATGAGGATCAGTTGAAGATGCTGGGGCAGCAGGTTGAGGAGGATCTGCGGTCGCGAGGTTTGGCGCAAGTGAAGTCGGATGAGGTCGGCAAGGCGATTCTCAAGCCATTGCGGGACCTGGACGTGGTCGCGTATATGCGTTTCGCCAGCGTATACCAGAATTTCGGGGATCTGGAGGATTTCCAGAAGGCGATCAATGAACTCAAACTCGAATCGATTCAATGACGTGTGATTCGACGGCGCGGCAACGCATCAATGGCAATGGGGTGCTTTCCGATCTATGAAGCGTCGGGAAGCACCCCATTGCCATCGGGTTTGGAAGTGACAAGTGACGTTTGACGTCAGCTGATCACCCTCATGCGGATGGTGCCTTCGATGGCCGCAAGCTCATCGAGCGTCTTCTGATCGGGACGCTGCGCGACATCCGTGACCACATAGCCAATCTCACCTTCGGTGCCGAGCGCCTGGGCCGCGATGTTGATATTGGCCTCGCCCAGCACATGGTTCACCCGTGCCAGCACGCCAGGCAGGTTGGCATGCAGATGGGCGATGCGGAAGTTGGACTTGATGTCGGACAGCGTGATCTGAGGTAGATTCACGGACAGCATGGTGGAACCCTTGAACCAGTAATCCTCAAGGCGCTGTGCCACGAACTGGCCGATGGACTTCTGCGCTTCCAGCGTCGATCCGCCGATATGAGGCGTGAGAATCATATTGTCCTCATCGGCGAGTTCGGTCAGGAACTCATCACCGGACTTCTTGGGCTCCACTGGGAACACATCCACCGCGGCCCCGGAAAGATGTCCGGAATCCAGGTGGCTCTTCAGCGCATCCAAATCGGCGACGAACCCGCGGGACAGGTTGATGAAAATCGCGTCCTGCTTCATGTGCTTGAATTGGTCCTCGCCGAAGAAACCGGTGTTGGACTTGCGTCCGTCCACATGCAGGGTGACCACATCGGACTGTTCCAGCAATTCGTTCAGAGTGTCGCAGCGGTGGGCGTTGCCCATGGCGAGCTTCTCTTCGATGTCGTAGAAGACCACGTGCATGCCAAGTGCTTCGGCGATGACGGACAGCTGCGAACCGATATTGCCGTAGCCGATGATGCCGAGCGTTTTACCGCGCACTTCGTGGGAACCGGAAGCGGATTTGTCCCACATACCGTGCTTCATGTGGTGGGTGTGCGCCGGGATGCGGCGCATCAGGCAGATGATGTCTCCAATGACCAATTCCACGACGGACCTGGTATTGGAATACGGTGCGTTGAAGACGGCGATGCCGTTCTTACCCGCGTATTCAAGGTCCACCTGATTGGTGCCGATGCAGAAGCATCCGACCGCGGTGAGGGTCGGACGTGCGTCTATGACCTTTCGTGTCACGTTGGTCTTGGAACGGACACCCAGCAGGTCCACGCCTTCCAGAGCGTCGATCAGTTCGTCTTCGCTCAGTGCGCCTTTCAGGCATTCCACTTCAAAACCATGATCACGCAGTGATTGGGCCGCGTCTGGATGAATATTTTCCAATAACAGTGCTTTAGGCATGTATTCCACCTTATAGCTTGAGCAGTTTTTCGTCGTCCGTTGTCCGGACTATAAGCAGACGCTGCGTTGGACGGGTCATGGCCACATACAGATCAGACGCGGCCACGGCACGCGAGGGGGCGTCCGTTTCGATCCGTCCGGGCTGCACCACCATCACGGCATCGTATTCAAGACCCTTCACGGTCTGCGTGGAACAGATGGTCACCTGCTCATCCCAAGAACTCTGCGATTCAAGGCGGCTGAACTCTTTCGGATTCAGATTCTCCTGCAATTCGTCGTAGATGCGTTTGCGAAGTGGTCTGATCATATCGTCGGGAGCGATGATGGCCACACGTCCGGTGCCGTCCGTGGAAACGTACGCGCGCGTCAGTTCGACGCTTTGCTGCGCGATCGCGTCGATAAGAAGGCTTTCGTCGGCCAACGTGAGGCGTTTCACGGAATCCTCGACACCTCGCACCGCATTGACCGTGGAGATATAGAGACCCTCCGCCGCTGCGAAATCGCAGGCGAGCCGCGAAACCTCCTTCGGGTTGCGGTAGTTGATCGTCAACTCGTTGAGCTGCCAATTATGCGGGCCGAACAGGGGATCCATCATCTTGTTCCAGGAGCGGGTTCCGCCCAGTGCGGAGGTCTGCGCCACGTCTCCGACGATGGTGAATGACCTGGATGGGCAACGGCGGATGAGCATGCGCCAATCCATGGCCGTGAGCTCTTGGGCCTCATCCACGACGACATGACCGTATGTCCATTCACGGTCGGCCGCCGCACGTTGCGCGGTAAGTTCCGCGTCCATGCCGTTGATGTTGTCCACAAGCATCTGGGAGGTGACGATTCCCGAACCGATTCCGGCCTGTGCGAGGGTATCCTGCGCGAACTGCTCCTCCTCCGCACGCTTGGCGTCCAAAGCCTTTTGCCTCGCTACCGCCTTGGGATCGGGGCCGAGCAGCTCCATGGCCTCGTCGAGCAACGGAACGTCGCTGGCCGTGAACGGTGAGCCCTTGGGACGGGTCAGCTCCTGGACATCTCGCTTATCAAGCCATGGGGCGAAGCGACGCAACTGCTCTGGCTTGCAGAAAAGCTGATCGATCAGCCATTCGCCGGTCATGGGCAGCCACGCCATATTCAGGGTCTTGCGCAAAGCGTCGTTCATACGCAGCTGTTGCATGACGTCGGTCAATTCAGCCTGTTCTGGCGTATAGTCGAGTTTCTCCACATACCGGTTACGCATGGAGATGAGCATGCTGTGCACGAATGTTTCACGGGCTTTGTTGTGCTGCTGGCGTGTTCTCTTGGCATCGGTGATGGCCTGTTCGACATCTGCGCGGAGCATTGGTACGGAGAACCCGTTGATTCGTATGGTCGGCAAATGGTCGGGGATTCGTTCGCGTGCCGCAACGGCATTGGCTATGGCTTTGGCCATGCGACGCTGCCCCTTGAGACGTGCGGCATGCGGAGCGTCCTGTGCGGTTGCGATCACTCCGGGAATCAGATCGGATATGGTGCGGCTGACCACCCCGGTCTCGCCCAAGGATGGAAGTACCTGATCGATATAGTGGAGGAATGTGGAGCTGGGGCCGACAACCAGCACCCCGGAATGTTCCAAAGTACGTCGGTGCGTATACAGCAGATACGCCGCACGATGCAGCGCCACAGCGGTTTTTCCGGTACCTGGGCCGCCCTGCACGACCACGGCCTGATTGAGGTCGGCTCGGATTATACGGTCCTGCTCCGCCTGGATGGTGGCCACAATGTCGGTCATCTTGCCGGTGCGCTTGGAATTAAGGGACGCCAGCAAAGCTCCTTCGCCGGTCAACGTGCCATTGGACGATGCCTCGCCCACCTGATCGGAATGCACGTCGAGCACCTCGTCTTCAACGCCGATCACATCCCTGAAACTCAAAGTGATGTGGCGGCGCATGACGATGTCTCCATGATTTGAAGGTGTCGCCTCATAGAACGGTCGTGCCGCGTCGGCCCTCCAATCGGTGAGCAGCGGCTCATGGTTGTCGTTGGACAATCCGATTCGTCCGATATACCGGCGTTCGCCATGCACGTCGTCGATACGGCCGAATACGAGACGATCCTCAACGGCACGCAGTTGCGTGAGCCTGTCCTCATACATGGTGGCGAACGAATCGCGTTCGGTACGCTGGGTCGGGGAGCCGTGCGATCCTGCTGCGCGAACCGTATCAAGACGTGCACGCACTTGCGCTCGCAAGTCGTCCAAACGGTTGTACGCGCGGCTGACGGCCTGCTGTTCTTCCCTCAGCTGGGCGGAGTAGCTCGACATCTCTGGAATCCCTTCATCAAAAACTCAGGCAATTCAATCTACTCTGAGGGTTCTACGAAATCGAGCGCAGAGCGTCCCGATGAGTGGTGAGGAAGTGTGGCGGGATGCGGAGCGGCAAGGAGACGTGGGAAGGATGTCTTCCTCAAAGGAAGCATTGAAATGAGTGTGCATTTTGTGTTTTAGTGGGGAATTTCGGCGATCCGTGGGGTAGAGTGGTGAAACAGCTGCAGGGTGGAGTGCGTCCAGAAGCTGGAAAAGGAGGTGCGGCGATGGTCCAGAGTGCCGAAATGCAGCCCTCCGACGATTCGCCAGCACCTGACAACGGTATGGCGCAATTGCCTCCACTGCTGTTGGGAACCTACACACCCAAAATCGATGCCAAAGGTCGAATGGCCTTGCCGGCGAAGTTCCGCAACCAGCTGGGAGCGGGCATGGTGATGGCGCGAGGTCAGGAACGCTGCATCTATTTGCTGCCCCAGTTGGAGTTTCGCCGCATCGCCATGCAGATTCAACGCACGTCCTTGGGCAACAAGGCCGCGCGCGAGTATCTCCGTGTGTTCTTGTCCGGAGCCGTTGACCAAGATCCGGACAAGCAGGGAAGGGTGCTGGTGCCGCAGATGTTGCGCGATTATGCGAATCTGGGCAACGACATCGTGGTGATTGGTGTGGGAACTCGAGCTGAGATTTGGAACAGGCAGGCATGGGAGGAATACTTGGCCGAAAAGGAACAGGGGTATTCCGATATTGCCGACGATGTATTACCGGCGGTGGAATTCTGATGACAGATGTGACGACGATTCATCAGCCAGTGTTGTTGCGTGATTGCGTTGATCTGGTCGCGCCAGCATTGGCCGATCCAGGTGCGATCGCGGTGGATTGCACGCTTGGACTGGCAGGTCATTCCACGGCATTCCTCAAGTCGAGTCCCAATGCGCGTCTTATCGGCATTGACAGGGACTCCGAAGCCCTCGCATTGGCCACCCAAAGAATGGAGCAGGAAGGTCTTGCGGATCGTTTCATTCCGGTTCATGCCGCGTTCGACGATTTCGCCCAGGTACTTGACGACCACGGCATCGATCGGGTCGAAGCGGTGTTCATGGACTTGGGATTGTCGAGTCTGCAGATAGATGAGACGGAGCGTGGGTTCTCCTATTCCCACGACGCGCCGCTTGACATGCGTATGGATGTCACCCAGCCGTTGACGGCGCAGCAGGTGCTCGAAGAGTATTCCTTCGCTGATTTGGTCCGTATATTCCGTACATATGGCGAGGAACGTTTCTCCAAGCAGATAGCCCGTGAGATTGTGCGCCGTCGTGAGATTGAACCGTTGACCACGTCGGGCCAGCTCAATCGGCTGGTGGATGAGGTCGTGCCACAGACGCACAGGCCCGCGGGCAATCCCGCCAAGCGGGTTTTTCAGGCACTACGCATCGAAGTCAACGGTGAGCTCGACAAGCTTGCCGGAACCTTGCCGCAGATAGCCAACCATCTGTCGGTGGGCGGACGACTGGTGGTGGAGTCGTACCACTCCCTGGAAGACAAAACCGTCAAAATCTTTATGAATCAGGGACTCAAGGCGGACGTGCCGGCCGATATGCCGGTGGTGCCACCGGATATGATGCCGTTCTTCAAGGAATTGACCAGAGGCGCGATCAAAGCCGACGATGAGGAGATCGCCATGAATCCGCGTTCTGCCTCGGTGAGGCTGCGTGCCGTGGAGCTTGTCAGGCCGATTCCCGATCGGTGGCGTAAACGGTTCGATGGGAACAATGATTATGCAAGCATGACACGTCGAGGAAGAAGGGGCTGAAACGTGGCTGCACCAAGAACGATTTCGTCCAACGCAGCTCCTGCAGGTCGCAGGAGCCAGTCGGGAACGGCGGGAAAAACGCGTCCTGAACTGCGCGTCGTTAAAGGAGAGCGGGGCAAAGCCAATGGCGTCAGGCGTGGTTTCGAGCAGGTGATCAATTGGACATGCGCCCGCAATACGCCGGTTCTGCATGTGTTCGTCGCAGTCGCTTTTCTTATGCTGTGTCTATTGGGGTCGTTGTCGTTGCGCACCCAGATGGTGCAGAACTCGTTTGAGGCAAGCCAGATCGAATCGAACATCACTCGTCTGACGCAGGACGTAGAGGACGATCAGGTCAAACTCGACGAACTTGAGGCATCTTTGCCGAGCAAAGCCGAAGAGATGGGCATGGTTCTGCAAAAGGGCGCGCTCACCATCGACCTGAGTGATTACGCGGCGAGCGGGGATGACGCTCAGTGAATGTATTTCGCCGATTACAGAAGGGCTTGGTCAGATTCTACAAGAATCTGTTTACGAAGACCATGGCCGTTGGCCTTGTTCTGGCTTTTGTCGGAACGGCCTGTTTGGTACAGCTGGTCAATGTGCAGCTGATCAACGGCAAGGGCATGGCCCAGGCCGCCACGCAGAGCAGAACCATCAGAGTGACTCTGAAGGCCAAGCGTGGCAAGATTCTCGACACCAACGGTTCCATTCTTGCGCAGAGCGTCGAGCGATACACCATCATCGGCAATCCGGAGGCGGCCCAGGAATTCACGCCCATCACCTGCACCGAGGATACGGGAGACAGCTGCCATCAGATTGACGGCAAACCGGTGGGCGCCACTGGGGCCGCGGCTGTGGCCAGGCTCCTTGCGGCGGTACTTGATATGGACGCTACCGAATTGGGTGCGATGCTTTCCGGCACGGGACAGTATGCGGTGCTTAAGAGGGATGTGACCCCTGCTGTGGCGCGCAAAATCAAGAAGCTGAACCTCGGTGGCATCGTTTATGCAGAACTCAGCAATGAACGCATCTATTCCAATGGTTCGCTTATGGGCGCGCTGTTGGGCGGCATCAATGCCGATGGTGAGGGAGTCGCCGGCATCGAGCAGATGGAAGATGAGACACTTACCGGTACGGATGGGTACCAGGTGTATCAACAGGGCACCGCAGGCGTGGAGATTCCGGGAACCATGACGGAATCCGAAGCGGCGGTCAACGGCTCCGACGTCACCTTGACCATTGACCATGACGTGCAGTGGTATGTGGAGAAGGCGTTGAAGGAAAGCTGTGAGAAGTATGGCTCCCCATGGGGAATCGCGGTGGTGCAGGATACCCAGACCGGTGACATTCTGGCCCTGGCCGATAGCGATGATGTGGAAGCCGGCAGCGATCAGGCCAAGATGACCGTTTCACGCGCGGTCAGCGAAACCTTCGAGCCGGGTTCTATCGGCAAGGTGTTCACCATGGCCGGCATGATTCAGCTTGGCCTGCATCAGGCGTCCGACAAATTCACGGTTCCCGATCATATTACGGTGAATAATCAGACCTACAGCGACTCGTTCACCCATGGAGAGGAACATTGGACGCTTGCCGGCATACTCGAACAATCATCGAACGTCGGCATGATCATGGCCGGTGACAAGATGAGCAACGAACAGCGTTACGAGTTCATCAGCAAATTCGGCATCGGACAGGACAGCGGACTTGGGCTTCCCGGTGAGTCGCAGGGCTTGCTGTATTCAGCGGATCAATGGGATCTTCGTACGCAGAACACCGTGCTTTTCGGGCAGGGATACACCACGAATGCGTTGCAATTGACGAACGCGGTCGCGGTGATCGCCAATAAAGGCGTAAGGAAGCCGCAACGGATTATCAAATCGATCACTGATGCTGATGGCCACACGCAGGAGCAGAAGGCTGAGGGCGAGTCCACGCGGGTGCTTGACGAACAGGTCGCCGCGCAGGTTCTGGACGCCATGGAGTCCGTGTCCGATCATTACGCCAATTTCGTGAAGGTGGACGGATATCGTATCGCGGCGAAGTCCGGTACCGCGGAAGTCGCCGGAGCGGATGGAACCTTAAGCTCGATCATCAGCGATTATTCGGCGATTATTCCCGCCGATAATCCCCGTTTCGTGATTACGGTGGTGCTCAAGGATCCACAGGGCAGCTACGGTGGCTTGACGGCGGGACCCGTCGCTGCTGAGATTGGTGAATTCCTTATGCAGAAGTATGAGGTAGCTGCGTCAAGCGAACGTACCAATGCTATTCCGGTTACTTGGTGAATATGGTGAGGACGAAAGGCGGTAAAAGGAGTAATGAGCGCGGTCAATGAATCCATGAACCGTCGTATGACTTTGGGAAAACTGGCCAGCAGATATGGCTTCGACCTTGATCCGGCCTTTTCCACGGAAGTGACGATCACATCCATCGCGGACGATGTGGACTCGATTCGTCCGGGGGCGTTGTTCATGCCGTCCGGGGATGTGGACGTCCGTCAATTGGAACAGGCGCAGCGTCTTGGAGCATACGGGGCCGTTGTTCCGCATGCTTTGCGGGGAGCCTTGGAAGACATTCAGATTCCGTTGATCTATGCGGAGCCTACGCCGCAGCAGCTAGGCAAGTTGGCCAGCGACATGGCGGGATCCCCCTCCGATTCGTTGGCGGTGTTCGCGATCGTTGGAGAGAACAAATCGGCTGTGGAACGGAACGTGCATGATCTTGCCGATTTTCTGCATATGCTCGGCAATCCCGTGGGTGTGGTTAGCGCTTCCGATTCGCAGTCGTTGGAACGTTTTTTGAATCTGAATTATCCGTTGTCGGTCCTTGACGTGCAGCGCACGATGGCGGTATGCGCCGAAGATGGCGCGGCCGCGGTGATTCTCGCATTGGACGAACACACATTGAATCCCGATGCTCTGCAGTCGGTGAGCATAGACGTTCTTGGCAGCACCGATAGCGGGCGTAGCGATGTGCGGATCGCGAAGTCGGTCGCGCACTATGGTTGTGTGGTCGGCAAACAAACGCGCATCGCCCGCAGAACGCAGGAATCCGATCAGCTGGCCGAACAAGCCGCGCAGTCCTACGGACGTGAGGATAGCAGCGCGCTGTCGTTGTCAATCGCCATGGTGTTGGCGGCTGGCGTGCGCAAGCCGAACATCAAAAGCGCGTTGCGCGTATCCCACGATCTGGATTGATCGCGGATGGCGTGAAGGCATGAACCGAACCAATGTTCCGATTATCGTGATCGAACAGATAAAACAACAGCATGAAGCAGCATTGAAGAGGAGAACGAACGTGAACAGCCCGACCATGATGCCGATGAGCTTGGAGGAAATAGCCGAAGCGGTCCAAGGACGATTGGTGGCGGGTCCTACGCCTGTTGACGGGCAAATCGCGACCAGCGCGTTTACGGATTCGCGTCAGTTGGTTGACGGTTCGGTGTTCGTGGCCATTGCCGGAGAACGTGTGGATGGGCATGATTTCGTGCCGCGGATCGCGTCGCGGGGGGCCGTATGCGCGATAGTGGATCACGAGGTTCCCGACGCGCAGGTCGCGCAGATAGTGGTTGCGGATACGGTGAAGGCCCTAGGAGAGCTTGCCAAGCACAACATAGAACGTCGACGTTCGTCATCCGAACCGTTCACTGTCATAGGCATCACCGGATCGGTGGGCAAAACCACCACCAAGGATCTGATGAAGGTGTTGCTGTCGAAGCTGGGACCGACCATTGCTCCGGTTGGATCGTTCAACAATGAGATCGGATTGCCCCTGACCTCGTTGAAGGTTAATGAGCGGACACGTTTTCTGGTGGCGGAAATGGGTGCCAACCATGTCGGAGAGATCGCCTATCTGACCAATCTGGTGCCGCCGGATCTGGCCGTCGTACTCAAGGTAGGTGTGGCTCATCTGGGTGAATTCGGTTCCGCCGAACGCATCGCACAGGCGAAGGCGGAGATTATTCACGGATTGGTGCCGGGCGGAACCGCCATACTGAATGCGGACGACGAACATGTGGCGGCAATGAGCGGCATCGCGCCGGGAGATATCGTATGGTTCGGTCTCTCGGGTGCCGATGCGCCGTTCGTCACCGCGCGGAATGTGCGCTGCGACGAATTGGATCATCCTTCATTCACGTTGTGCCGCGGCGATGAAAGCGTGGACGTCACGCTCGGCATTTGCGGACAGCATAACGTCATGAACGCGCTCGCCGCGGCAAGCGTCGCCACACGGCTTGGCATGCCGATCGGCGATGTGGCCGACGTACTTTCGAACGTCACCAGCATCAGTCCCCATCGAATGGCGGTGTCCACGGTGAGCAAGCCGCAGACGGCATTCACGCTGATCGATGATTCGTTCAACGCCAATCCCGATTCCATGAAGGCCGGACTTGATGGCCTTATGCGATGGAAGTCGGGGGCTGAAAACCAGCCGTACCGTATTGCGGTGCTGGGAGCCATGCTGGAATTAGGTCCGGATGAACGCGCTCTTCACGCCGGAATCGGACGGTATGCGGTCGAGGGCGGCGTTGACGCGTTGGTGTGCGTCGGTGGCGACGATGGTGCTTTGGATGCGCTTGCCCAAGCCATGGCGAATGGTGGTTCCGAGGCTGCCAAACCGCAGGTGGCTGTCGATTGGGTCCACGATTGCGATGAAGCCGATGCGATGATTACGGAACTTGCGTCCGGCCATACTGACACCGTGGTGCTGCTGAAGGGGTCGCACGCATCCGGCTTGAGCGCGTTGGCGGAACGTTGGCAGGCCCTGGCGGCAGAATAGAACAATAGGATTTGGGAGAGAATCGGCCTTGGCCGAATGAGCTGACTGAAACGGAGAGAATCAGGTGATTTCACTCATTATCGGAATCGTGGTGTCACTGGTAGTGACGATTGTGGGCACCCCGTTATTGATAAACCTGGTGCATAAGCTCAACTACGGGCAGTATATCCGTCAGGATGGTCCTCAGTCCCATTTGGTCAAGCGTGGCACGCCCACGCTTGGAGGCGTGGTCATCAATCTTGCGGTCGTGCTTGGATGGGGCGCTTCCGCGCTGTATCGGTTCATCGCATTACGCGAGATGCCATCCTGGTCGGCCATGCTGGTGCTGTTCGCCATGCTGTCGATGGGGCTTTTGGGATTCATCGATGATTTCGCGAAAGTTCGTAAGAAGCAGAGCGAAGGACTGACCGTCAAAGGCAAGTTCATCGGACAATTTATCTTCGCCACCATTTATGCGGTGTTGGCTTTGATTCTTCCCACCCAATCGGGATTCCCCAGTGCCCAGGCGGGCATAAGCTTCATCGAGGATCCGTTCATCAGTTTTGAATTCGCGGGCAGGGTGGTTGCCATCGTGCTGTTCGTCATCTGGGTGAATTTCCTGATGACCGCGTGGACCAATGCCATCAATCTGACGGATGGGCTTGATGGTTTGGCCGCGGGATCGTCGATGATCGCGTTCATCGGGTATGCCGCGATCGCTTTTTGGGAGTTCTACCATCTTGAGGGATCGGGACGCGGTTTTACCTATGCGGTTTCGGATCCTCTTGATCTGACGATTATTGCATCCTGCGCCGCGATGGCCTGCTTGGGCTTCCTGTGGTACAACTCGAATCCCGCATCCATTTTCATGGGAGACACCGGTTCGTTGGCGTTGGGTGGCTTGTTCGCGGCCATGTCGATCGCCACACACACCGAATTCCTTGCAGTGCTGTTGGGAGGTCTGTTCGTAATCGAGACCATGAGCGACATCATTCAGGTCGGATATTTCAAGATGACGCACAAGCGTGTGTTCAAGATGGCTCCGATTCATCACCATTTCGAATTGAAGGGATGGACGGAAGTGAAGGTGGTCATTCGTTTCTGGATGATTGAATTGCTGTTCGTGCTCGTCGCTTTGGTGATCTTCTATGGCGATTGGGTCACCCGTTCCGGTCTGTGGATGAATTAAGTATGGTTGTATCGGTTTGTTGACGTCGTGAAAATCAGAAGGGTGGATGAACATGGATATGAACGGTAAGACCGTCGTCGTGGCGGGACTTGGTGTTTCCGGTCAAAGCGTGATGAGCGTGCTTGGACCGCGTGCGGGCAAAGTGCTTGGTGTGGATGAGAAGAAGCCGGATGCCGACATTCATTCCTTCGACCAGATAGATTGGAACGACGTCGACCTTGCGGTCGTATCTCCGGTGTTCAACCCGAGAACGCCGTTCATAGTCGAAGCCCAAAGCCGTGGCATTCCAGTGATGAGCGAGGTCGAACTTGCGTGGC
>CAVBVU010000038.1:0-13699 GCA_963598975.1 Anaerovoracaceae bacterium | reverse complement strand
CGAGGACGGCATCGTGTCCTCCGACATCATCGGCGACACCCACGGCGGCGTGTTCGATCCGACCCAGACCGATGTCAACGAAGTTGACGGCGTGACCATGGTCCGCACCGTCTCCTGGTACGACAACGAGTACGGCTTCACCTGCAACATGGTCCGTACCCTGCTGTACTTCGCCGAGATCTCCGAGTGAGCCTTCGCGACTAGTCCGCTAGGTTCCTAGGTATCCCGCAGGGGCTTTCATCTCATGGTGGAAGCCCCTTTTCCATGCCCGCATACGCGTCACTTGCTTGGAACCGGACATACAAGCGTCCTATGATGAGCGCCATGAGCAAGAAAAAGCATGAGAAAGGCACCGGTTCCACGCCGGCGACCGTGCAACTGGATAAGGCTGGGGTCTCATTCAAAACGTACGAGTACGCACATTCGAACGATCACATGGATGACGGATACGGAGTCGAGGCCGCCACCAAGCTCGGTTTCGACGAGCACCAAGTGTTCAAGACGCTGATGGCCGATACCGGTTCCGAACGTGTGGTCGGCGTGGTCCCGGTCAGCGGCCACATGGATCTGAAAGCGTTGGCCGCCGCGGTGGGTGCGAAAAAAGCAACCATGGCCGATCCGAAAGTCGCCATGCGTGAATCAGGCTACGTGGTGGGTGGAATCTCGCCACTGGGGCAACGCACGCAACACAAAACAGTGCTGGATGACAGCGCCTTGCAATACGACGAGATTCTGCTGTCCGGAGGCAAGCGAGGTTTTTCCATCGGCATCAATCCGAACGACCTCATCACGGTATTGAATGCCGTGGCCGCGCCTATCGGCACCTGGTGACCTTCCAGAAAGGATCATCGGGCCTTGCGCAGCTCCGACGGGAGCACGAAATGCATGTTCTCCTTGATGGTTTCGACGGTGGTCACTTCGGTGTAGCCGAAGCCCCGCAAGGTTTCGACCACGCCGGAAACGAGTTCGTCCGGCACGGAGGCTCCCGAGGAAACGCCCACGGATTCCACGCCGTCGAACCATGAAGGATCAAGTTCGCCGGCGTCATCGACACGATGCGCCAGGCCACGGCCACCGGCCCTATCGGTAACGGAGCCCACCGCAAAACGTGAATTCAGGCCTTCCTGCGCAACCTCCATCAATCGCACGGAATTCGAGGAATTCGCGGATCCGACGATCACCATGCAATCCGACTGCCCGGCCACCAATTTGACCGCCCCCTGCCGGTTCGACGTGGCATAGCAGATATCGGAGCTCGGCGGCATCCGCAACCACGGAAAACGACGCTTCAACGCGGCGATCGTACCGGCGGTCTCATCAACGCTCAACGTGGTCTGCGTCAACAGCACCAACTTGGTGTCCTCAGCGAAATCAAGCGAATCCACATCAGCCTCATGCTCGATCAGATGCACATGTTCCGGAGCTTCTTCAACCACGCCGACAGCCTCATCGTGCCCCTTATGGCCGATATAGACGATTTCGAAACCCTCTTTGACGAAACGCAACACCTCACGGTGCACCTTGCTCACCAGCGGACAGGTGGCGTCGACCACATGCATGCCACGGGACCGCGCCTCGGCCTTGACGGCCGGAGATACGCCATGCGCGGAAAAAACAATCGGAACGCCCGCACTGGCAGCCTCATCCGGAATCTCCGAGAGCTCCTGCACGAACACCGCACCCTGAGCCGACAATTCCTCGACCACATGCTTGTTATGCACGATCTGACGACGCACATACACCGGCGGCAGACCATCCTCACGAACAGGAGCAGAGGCCTTCAGAATCGTCTGCACGGTAAGAATCGCCCGATCCACACCGGCACAGAATCCGCGTGGGTCAGCCAATACGATACGTTTGGTCATGCGTCGCCGCCTTTCATGTCATACCAATCCTCACCAAATACTAGAGCACGACCGTTCAAACAACGCGCACAGCCCCATGAGCACACAACCATCGCACAACACGAATCGCCACATACATCATCGACGATTCCTCATCCAACGGACACCGCACACGCAACACGCCGTCGAGCAGACACGACACCTTCCAAAGAGAATGTAGACTTGGTTGTTAGCGGTAACAATCGTTATCGGCACATTTAGCGGCACTATGGAGTGATATATGACCTGCAAAAACCTGCCTGCCCGCACCGGACAGCAATTCTCCATCTCCCACGGCGATTATAAGGCAATCGTCACCGAACTCGGCGCAACGCTGCGCAAACTCACCTACAAAGGCGACGACCTGATCGTCTCCCCCGGACCGAACGAAATCGTCACCTGCTGCCACGGACAGATCCTCGTACCGTTCCCGAACCGCATCGAAGGCGGCGAATACACCTTCGAAGGCAAAACCTACACGCTTCCGATCGACGAACACGAGCGCAACACCGCCATCCACGGCTACGGATACCGCTCCTACTGGAAACTCGAATCACTCGAGGAAGACGCCGTGACCTTGTCTTGGCGCTCCCCCAACATGGCCGGCTATCCGTTCGATGTCGTCGTGACCGCCGCATACAGCCTCGCCGACGACGGCCTGCACCTGACCATCAGCGCCTTCAACAACGGCGACGCCAACGCCCCATGGGCCTTGGCCATTCACCCCTGGCTTGCCAACAGCCTCAACGGCTACGGCGACGAGATCGACGAGCACAACGCCAAGTGCAGCCTGACTCTGCCGGCCAACACCCACGTGACCGTCGACGACAACCTCATTCCGACCGGCACCGAACCGGTGGACGGAACCAAGTACGACCTGCGCAAGGACACCCTGCTCACCGAGCAGCCGTTCGACGATGCATGGACCGATCTCGAACATGCCGAGGACGGCTCCGTCACCGCCGTATTCACCCGTGCCGACGGCAAGAAGGTGCGCGTCGGAGGAGACGAGACCATCACCTCGTTCCAGGTGTGCACCGGCACCAAGTTCCCCGCGTTCCAGCACCCCGCAGGCGTGGCGGTCGAACCGCAGACGGCATACGCCAATGCATTCAACACCGGCAACGACCTGATCGTCATCAAGCCCGGCGAGACCTCGAGCACTTCCCTGTTCCTCGGCGCACTCGACTAATCGGCGTATCGCACACTGGATTTTGCAAACGTCTTGCCGGTGTGCGATAATCCCGAAGGCTTATTAATCGCAAGTAAAGGAGTCCAATCATGGGCATGCGCGGACGTAAGCGCAAGGATCGTCGTAAGAAGGCCGCCAATCACGGCAAGCGCCCCAACGCCTGATCCTCGCCGGCGTGAATAACGCCACAGAGCATCAAAAACCCCGCGGAATCATAACGATCCGCGGGGTTTTCCATTGCTTCTCAATATCATTCACTGCTCCTCGCAGCAATGATCGAGCGTGGCCTCAAGCCTGTCTATTAGACTTTGCGGGGCGTGGCTCGGTCGCAGGTAGGCCCGCATGGCCGCGATCAAAGCCCTTTCACGCTCATCGCAGCAGGTTTCAGGGTCGAAGCATTCCGCATCCCCCGCGACGCGGGACTCGCTGACACGCACGCTGGTACGCACCACGCGCGTGACCGTTCCGTCGGAAGTCGTTGTGGTGATGGAAACATGCCGTTCCACGGATCCTCTCATGCCTTCCCCTTTCCCGACCGTATATAGCCCTGCTCGCTCGCATAGGACGCAAGTTCCTTCTTGAGCTGCGTACGGGCACGGTTGAGACGGCTCATCACCGTCCCGATCTTCACACCCTGCTCGTCGGCGACCTGCTGATAGGTTTTGCCGTCTATGGCGGTATCAATGAACACTTGGCGACGTTCCGGAGACAATCTGCCCAAAGCCGCCATGATCTCCTCGGGAGCGTAAGCGTCCAAGTACTCCTGCTCGGCCGATTTGAGCTGTTCCGACGAATGCTCGGACGCGGCGTACAAATCCCAATCGTCGTATTCGCCGGTCGAATCGTTGGCGCGCTGCGGTCTGCGTTTGGCTTTCGCATACTGATTGAAGTACGCATTACGTTCGATGGTGGTCATCCACGCCGCGAAATTCGTGCCTTCCTTGAAGGAATCGAACGCCTTGAAACCCCGCTCGAACGTGTCCTGGACCAAATCCTGGGCATCGTCCGGATCGTTGGTCAGCTTCATGGCCTGCCGGTACAGGGAATCGACGATGGGCATGGCAAGCCGCTCGAACCGAGCCCGCTTGCCCGCCATGATTTCCGTCCGCGTTTCCGTCACGCATCCCATTGTAGCCGCGGCAACGTCACACTCCGTGCACATGCCTACAGGTAGAATTGCTGTTCGGTATAACGAATACAGGAAGAGGACGAATATGGCTTTGACTCTGGAATCCGCCGCACGTCTACTCAGTGAACGCGGACTTCTGCGTGAAATCATTCAGGGAGATGTCTGGACTCTTCACGCGCAAGACATCCAAGGTTTCGCGACGCCGTTCGACTCGATCACCTACGACACCCGGAAAGTCAACCAAGGTACCCTGCTGTGCTGCAAGGGCCGTTTCAAGGAAGAGTATCTGCACGGCATCGACGACAGAGGGCTGGCCGCGTACGTCGCCGAGACGGATTTCTCCTCTCAGACCGACGCGCCCGGATTGATCGTCGATGACGTCCGCAAGGCCATGAGTCTGCTGTCGGCTGAATTCTACGGGCGTCCGCAGGATGAATTGAAGGTCATCGGCATCACCGGAACCAAGGGCAAGACCACCACCGCGTATCTCGCCCAAGCCATGCTCAACGGTTGCTCGGGAGGAAAATGCGCACTGTTCTCCTCCGTGGACAACTGCCTTGACGGACACACCTATGAAGAATCCGATCTGACCACGCCGGAATCCATGGATGCGTTCCGCATGATGCGCCAGGCCGCGGATAACGGCATGGAATATCTGGTCATGGAAGTTTCCTCCCAGGCATACAAAGTGGACCGCGTATACGGATTGACGTTCGATGTGGCCGCCTTCCTCAATGTCAGCCCGGACCACATCAGCCCGATCGAACATCCGACGTTCGAGGATTATGTCAATTGCAAGCGTCAGATCGTGAAGAACTGCCGGGCTCTCGTACTCGGAGATCAGTGCGCCCACGCCGATTTGATTCGTCAGGACGCGGAACTCGCGAACGTCGCCATCACGTCATTCGCTTTGGGAGATTCCTCGGCGGCCACCGTAACCGCCACCCCCGAGGATGAGCGCCACAGCCGTTTCACCATCAACGTCGACGGCGATTCCGTGGGATCGCTGAGTCTGGACTTGGACGGCGATTTCAATTACGCCAACGCGGCAGCCGCAGTTGCCGTGGCCCATGCAACCGGCTATGACTTCCAATCCGAAGCGGCCGGCAAAGCCTTGCGTGCGATGGAACCGGTACGAATCGCCGGCCGTATGGAACACTTCCACGACACGAAATCGAATACCACCGTAATCGTCGATTACGCGCACAACTACGCATCCGTGACCGCGCTCCTCGATTACGTCCAGCAGCGTTACGGCAATGAGAATCCCGAAATCACGCTGATTACCGGCTCCGCGGGAAACAAGGCATTCGATAGGCGTCCGGAAATCGTCAAGGCCTCACAAGACAGAATCGACCATCTCGTCCTCACGTTCGAAGACACCGACGACGAACCCGTGGAAAGCATCTGCGGCGACATGAGCGCCAGCGTCACCAACGAATCGCTTGACGTGAAAACCATTTACGACCGGACCGAAGCGGTGGAGACGACCATCCTGGCCAACCGTGAAGACCTACGACGTCCGCATATCATACTCATCATCGGCAAAGGCGAGGAACGCTGGTTCAAGGACCACGGCAAGCATGTGCCCTATGAGGGCGACGACCGCATCGTAAAGCGTCTGTTCGGCAGCAACAGCTGAATTTCCGCACGAATCCGCAATCCGACCGACAACCACGACACAACAAGGCTGGAACAAGTGATTACCCTTACCCAAGCAACACTAGAACAAATCGAAGCGGAAGCGACGAAACTCTGCGTGACGCTTCCTATCGAACAGACCGCGATATGGGCCGCATATCAGAGCACCATCAACGGACGCAAACCGTGGGGAGCCTATATCGCTTCCGAAGACGAGCATACCGTTGCCTTCATCTCGCTGATCGACTTCGAGACGCATGGATACCATTACCTGCGTTCCATGCACGGACCGGTATGGACGGTCGAAGCGGATGAGACCAAGGAACGCGAGTTCACCGACGCACTGGTCGGCGCCGTACGCGCGGCCGACAAGAATGTGGCATTCCTGCGCATCGACCTGAATGGTACGGATGGAACATTCCCCGTGCTATCCACGGTTCCCTACGATCAGACCGTGGTCATCGACGTGACAGGCGGAGACGACGCCATCATTTCTCGTATGAAAAAGCGCGGCCGCCGTGATGTGCGCAAGGCGTTGCGCGAATGCACCGCGCAATGCACGGACGAAACCGAGCAGGCCACCACCGATTTCTCGCAATACTACGAACTGATGGTCGAGACCGGCAAACGAGACGGCTTCGCCCCCGCGCCCATGCAGGACTATCTTGATATGATCACCGCGCTCGGCCCGGATCATTGCCGTGTTTTCGCCGCCCGCGACGAACAGCGCGTGGTGGCATGGTCCATCGTCACCCTCAATGGCAGCCATGCCGTGCGCTATTACGCGAGCATGCGTACCGACGCCATGCGCTCCCATGTGACCGACAAACTGTTGTACACCGAATGCTGCCTCCTGGGAGCCCAGGGCATCACCGAATACGATCTGATGGGCATCGGCAGTGATTTTGCTCCCTCGCTGAAAGGTCTGAACGAATTCAAGACCAAGTTCACCGAAAACATCACCACCGTGGCTCCCGGGCGCGACATTCCCGTCAAGAACGCCTTCTACAACGCTCTGCGTGTTGCGCAGAATCTGAGGCATAAGCTGCGCAAGTAATCATAAGCAATCAAGGTTCCGTTCGGATTCCCGTCCGCAATCGGCGGATGTTCGAACAACACGGGACACCACGGAAAACGAAAGGTCCGTCGATCGCGCACCAGGCAATCGACGGACCTTCGTCATTTTCAGACGTCGTTCAAGTTATTCCACGTCTTCCGGCTCAAATTGATCCGTATCGGGACCGACATTGCCGAAATCATTCACATCGAAATCGGGATTCGCGTCGGATTCGAAATCAGCATCCGCCTCGTCCTGGTCCTTACGGGGTTCCGGCTCGACGACCTCTTGGAACACACGCTGGGATTTCGGCTTCTTCAGATCCGGATTGATCTTCTCCTCGAGCATGAGACGCGCGTCGCCTGCGGTGGTGAAACTGCCGCAGATGAGCACGCCATGGCCGTATCCCACACCCAGTTCATCCTCGGAATCAACCATGTCGACCGCCTCCTGGATGGCATCCGGCAACTCGGGAACGCACGTCACACGTTCCGGACCGAACACCTGCTCGGCAACCTTCTGCAAATCCTCGGCGGGCATCACACGATCACGCCATGAGTTCTCCGTGACGATCACATGGCTGAGCAGCGGCTCCAGCACACCCAGGTACTCCTCGACCTGCTTGTCCGCCATCATGGCGATCACACCGACAAGCTGCTGAAAGTCGTAGTTTTCCTCGATCGCGGCACGCAGGGATTCCGCCGCGTTGACGTTATGGCCACCGTCGAGGATGATCGCCGGAGAATTGCGGATCTGCTCGATACGTCCCGGAATCTTCACCGTGCTCAACGCTTCGGCCACCAGATCGCCGTCCAGCGCACCATTGACAGGAATGACCGCTTCCGCCGCGCACAGTGCCGCGAGCGCGTTGTGGGCCTGATGCTCGCCGAATTTCGCGACGGGGACTTCGGCATACGTGCCGTTGGGGGTACGCAGGGTGACCACTTGGCCGCCGACGGCGGGAACTCGGGTGACGACTTCCGATTCGATGCCGTCGCGTACCAGATTGGCATGGTTTTCCTTGGCAGCGTTCTCTATGATCGGCATGACCGCTTCCTCATGCGGCTGAACTCCGATGACCGCGGTGCAACCGGGCTTGATAATGCCCACCTTTTCGGATGCGATCTGTTCGACCGCGTCTCCCAGCCACGCCATATGGTCCATGTCGACGGGTCCGATGATGGCCGCGTCGGCGTCGAGCACGTTGGTCGCGTCCCAACGGCCGCCCATGCCCACTTCAACAATCGCGACGTCGACCGGGGCGTCGGCGAATTTCCAGATGGCCATGGCCGTAAGCACCTCGAAGAAGCTCATCTTCGGTTTGCCGAGCTCCTCCATCTTCATATCGACCATGGCAACGAGGTCTCGCATCTGATCCCACGTGTCCACGAAGTCCTCGTCGGAAAGCTGCTGGCCATCGATGGCGATGCGCTCGTTCACATGCTCCAGATGCGGGGACGTGTACAGACCCGTGCGCATGCCGTAGGCGCGGCAGATGGCTTCCGCCATACGTGCCGTGGAACCCTTGCCGTTGGTTCCAGTGATGTGTATCACGCGGTACGATTCCTCCGGATGGCCCATGATGTCGAGGATCATCTTCATCCGCTGCAGATCGAGGTTCGTGGTGTTGCGTTCCGAGGGACGCCCCATGATGTCGCGTTCCACATCGATCATGCTTTCATTGTTGCGATTCGGATGTTCAAATGACATTTGTTCCGACTTCCTCTCCATTTTCGAAAAAGACGCTCGCTAAAACCTCATTCATTCTAGATGTGCGCATGAACGTTACGCGGTTGAAAAAAGTTATAGGATTGTTTGCGGGAATTCGCAGATACGAATTCAACAAGACCTATGCAGGAGATGTGATGAGCGAAATCATTACCGATGAGGACAAGGAATACGAGGCCCGGGAACAGGCTGCGGCCCCCGGAGAGAACCAGGCCATGGAAGACCGCGTGAACAATCGTTCCCTGCGTCCGCGTTCCGATGCGTTCAAAGAGTTCATGACCACCGGGTGGGATGACAACGAGCCGGCCATCGAGCCGTTGGAATCCTCCGCATACATCCAAGCGCGTCTTGAAACGCTCGGCAAGGCGTTCCCCGGAGAACGCATCGTGATTCCCGCAGGGCAGCCGAAGGTGCGTAGCAACGACTGCGATTACGCGTTCCGTCCGGACACCACGTTCGCCTATTACACCGGTCTTGGCGAGGATTATGAGGCCGGCGCCGTTCTGGTGTTGAACCCCGTGGCGGCCGACTCCCCCGAGTCCGAGGCCGGAAAGACCCATGTTCCGGCGTTGTTCGTGGCGCCACGCGCCAATCACTACACGCAGGACTTCTTCATGAACGCCCACTATGGCGAATATTGGGTCGGCCCACGTGCCGGACTGAAGGAAATGACCGCGATGACGGGCATCGAGACCAACGACATCGCACAGCTCGCCGACGCTCTGAGCAAGGACGTGGGTTCCGAGGCCGGCGCCATCCGTGTGCGCGTGATTCGCGAGACCGATCCGCAGATCACCAAGCTGGTGGAAGACATTCGTGAGGCGAACGGTTTCCCCGATCATGACGACAACACCGCTTCCGACGACAAACTGCATGAGTTCGCGGCCGAAGCGCGCATGTGCAAGGATGCGTATGAAGTGGGCGAGATGCGCAAGGCCGTGGACGCGACCAAGCATGGCTTCGACAACATTCTGCGCAAGCTGCCGAACGCGCTGGGCAAGCCTCGTTCGGAACGTATGCTGGAAGGCGCCTTCAACGCGATCTCACGCGAGGAAGGCAACGAAGTCGGCTACGATACCATCATCGCTTCCGGCGCCCATGCTCCGATCCTGCATTGGATGCGCAACACCGGTACCGTCTCTTCCGGCGAACTGCTGCTCATCGATGCCGGCGTGGAGGTGAACAGTCTGTATACCGCAGACATCACCCGTACATTCCCGACCAACGGCAAGTTCACCGATTTCCAGAAGAAGCTGTACCAGGCTGTACTCGACTCCCAGCAGGCCGGCTTCGAAGCGGCCAAGCCCGGCGCCACCTATTCGGATATCCATCATGCATGCATGCGCGTGATCGCCGAGCGTCTGCATGATTGGGGCATCCTTCCGGTCGATGTCGAGGAATCCCTCTCCCCCGAAGGCCAGCAGCATCGTCGTTGGCTTGCCTGTGGCGTGGCCCATCATCTTGGTCTCGATGTGCACGATTGCGCCCAGGCCCGTTATGAGTCGTATCAGGGCGCGCCTATCCGCCCCGGTATGATCTTCACGATTGAGCCCGGACTGTACTTCCGTGAAGACGATTTGCTGATTCCGCCGGAATACCGTGGCATCGGCATCCGCATCGAGGATGACGTGCTCATGACCGAGGATGGCCCTGAATGGATTTCCGCCGGCATTCCGAAGCAGATCGACGACGTCGAGGCTTGGATGGCCGAAATGGCCGAAGACCGCGCATAGTCCTATTTTCATCCCCACATTCATCCTCACGTTACCGAAAGGAGAATCATGCCGACACCCGAATTCGTTTTGGAATTGCGTAAAAAAATCGGCCACGATCTGTTGTGGCTGATGGGCGTGTCCGGCTACGTTCAGGACGAGCAGGGACGGATATTGCTGGGAAGGCGTTCCGATACCGGCGAGTGGGCCATGGTGTACGGCATCAATGAGCCCGGCGAGGAACCAGCCGATACCGTGGCCCGTGAGGTCAAGGAAGAGACCGGCGTGGACGTTGTGGTCACCGATCTGGTGTCGGTGAAATCGTCACGACGCGTGCTCACGTACGCGAACGGTGATAACACCATGTACATGGATCACCTGTTCATCTGCAAGCCCGATCCAGCAGGCAACACGAAACCGTACGTCGGCGATGAGGAAAGCCTCAACGTAGGCTGGTTCTCCCCCGACGCGATGCCCGAACCACTGGCCGCCACCACGGTTGAACGCATGGGGTACGTACGCGAATATCTTGAGCACAAGGCGCGTGGCGACGCTCACGCGCAATTCTGCTTCAACGGTCAGATCCGCTGAATGACGATTCAGCCAGAGTAAGACGTAATGCCTGCGACGAACCAACCGTCGCAGGCATTATTATTTTTTGCCTCCGTATTCTCGCCCCTCTGCCGTCGGACGGCCATCGACCAGAAGCGGCGGCATTGTTGAAGAACGTTTCGGTCGGATGCACTCGGCGACACGCTGGGATTTTCGACTTGTAGCTTTTCGTTAACAGCGTTAATATATCAACTAGTTCAATGAGAGAGAATCCGTGCACAGGCGCAAGGAGGTGTCATGAGTAGCTACAGCGCTCAACAGTCGTCAATCTCCGAAAACAACCGCTCACGGATTCTGCAGTATCTGTATCACAACGGCATCAGTTCGCGTGCGCAAATCGCAAAGGCCATCGAGCTGACGCCGGCAGCAATCACCAAAATCACGGCGAAACTATTGTCTCAGAACGTCATCGAGGAAACCGGCGACATAGAAGGCAACAAGAACCGCCGTTCCATCGGCTTGAACCTCAACTGCGGAAAATACCATGTGATCGGCGTGAAATTCGCCCGCAGCCTGGTACAGATCGCCGTATTCAATCTCAAGTGCAATCGCATCAGCCTGACCGACCTGCCCACCGTCAGCGAGGAACGCATTCCGGAGACCATCGAGCAGGCCCGTGAGACCATCACACAGCTCATCCGCGAAGATTCAAGCATCGTGGCCATCGGCATGGCGGTTCCCGGACCATATCTGGTGGAGGAAGGCCACACCGCACTCGTATCCTCCATGCAAGGATGGCGCAAGGTCAACTTCATCAAGGAATTCAGCGATGCATTCAGCGTACCCGTGTTCATGGAGCAGGACGCACGAGCGGGCGCACTGGCCCAGTTCCTGTTCAATCCGGCCATGCAAAAAGGCTCACTCGCTTATTATCTGCTCGGAGAAGGTATCGGTCTGGGCGTGATCACCGACGGCAACATCTACTACGGCGCGCACGGCACCGCCACCGAAGTCGGACACATCTCCGTCGACGTCAACGGAAAGCCTTGCGACTGCGGCAATGTCGGCTGCTTGGAACGCTACTGTTCGGCCGTGGCCATTCACGAAATACTTAATTCGAACCGGGATATCGTTCCCGACAGCCCCTACATGACCCACGCGCAAGCCTGCAGCGCACTGTTCGGAAAGGCCGCGACGGGAGATGCGCGGGCAAGAAAACTGGTGGGAGAGGTCGCCAGATACATCGGATACGGCGCCGTCACCATCATCAATGCCTTCAATCCCACGCATATCGTACTTGGCGACATCGTCTCCCAAGCCGGGCAACAGCTGCTCGACGAAGTCAGAAACGTCGTCGCCGAACGCACCATCGCGGAAATCGGCCGCGAGACCGACATAACCCTGTCCGAGCTACCGACCGACGCGACCGTAACCGGAGCCGCGGCCGTGGCGATAACCAATTTTTTGGAACATCCTTCGATGTTCTTCGACGTTGCATAACACAGGCACGCCGCCAACAAAAAGAAAGGAAACACCATGTCCAAGCCAATCGTCATCTCCCTCGGCGAAATTCTGTGGGATATGCTCCCCACCGGCAAGCGAGCTGGCGGCGCTCCCGTCAACTTCGCCTACCATGCATCGCAGAACGGTGCGGAAGGTTACGCCATCAGCGCGGTCGGTAACGATAAGCTCGGCGAGGAGCTGATCGCCGACGCGCACAAGGCCGGCATCAATACCTTGGTGCAGACCAACGATTTCCCGACCGGCACCGTGGACGTGGCGCTGACCAACGGCATTCCGGAGTACACCATCGTCAGGAACGTGGCATGGGATCACATCAAACTCACCGATGATCTCGTGGAAGCCGTCTCCAAGGCCGACGCCGTCTGCTTCGGAACCCTCGGCCTGCGCTCCGAGCAGTCGCATGACACCATCGTCGAGCTGCTGAAGCATACCAAGGAAGGCGCGTTGAAGTTCTTCGACATCAACCTGCGTTCCGACTTCTATTCCAAGGAACTCATCGAAGAACTCCTCGGCTATGCCAACGTGTTCAAGATCAATGACGACGAGCTGCTGCTCATGCGCGAGATGTTCTCCATTCCGGAGTGCAACGACGAAGAAGCATGCAAGTGGTTCATCGAAAACTTCGACCTTGACTACATCATTCTGACCGGCGGCGCGACCTTCAGCACGATTACCGCCAAGACCGGTGAGGTCTCCACACTGCTGACGCCGCACGTCGAAGTCGCCGACACCGTTGGCGCAGGCGACTCCTTCTCCGGATCCTTCACCGGCAAGCTGCTCGTCGGCGCGTCCCTGAAGGAAGCGCATCGCACCGCGGTGAACACCGCCGCCTACGTGTGCACCAAGGAAGGCGGATGGCCCGTGTACCCGGTCGAGGGCGTTCCGGACTATCTCGCCGAAGCAGGCAGGTAAGAGTCTTCGGGAAACCGATTCGTTTTCATCATCACAGGGTCTCGCGCCGCTTCACGCGGACCACACCGCGATCATCGGACCGAGGAAATTCGGATTCGATGATCGAGGATGAGGTTCGATGCGACATGACGCGAGACCTTTTTCTTATACGTGTTTATACGTGACTGTTGCTAGAATCATTGCGTACGTCAATCGATTTACCCACCTGATTCACCTACCAACAAAGAAGTTGCCATGACCACTAAGAACAGTCCCGCCCAGGACAATCCGATTCCCCAATCAGTCACCGAATTTATGGAACGGATCGGCGATCTATGCGGCGGCGAGCATGCCGATTGGGCCGAAGATTTCAAGGCCGGATTCGCCAAC
>CAVBVU010000037.1:0-14093 GCA_963598975.1 Anaerovoracaceae bacterium | reverse complement strand
GGTAGGTTCTGGAAGAAGCGGTCCAGATCGTTCTGTGTCCATACGATATGCGGGACCACGTCGTACCCGGCGACTGACATCACCTCGTAGACGCCTTGGAACGCGTTGGCATTGAACCAGCTGTTGATTTCGCTCGGCAATAACATGGCGATGCGCATGGTTTTGCCGGATGCCAACGCGGACGCGCTTTTCGAGAAGGAGAAGTGCAGTCGTTTCGCTTCCTTTTCCACGCGTTCGCGGGTTTCAGGGTTGACCCTGTCGAGTCCGCGCAGTGCGCGGGAGACGGTGGAGACGGAGACGCCGGCGGCTTTTGCCACGTCTGCGATTGTTGTGCGGGGCACGTACGCTCCTTTTGCGATTTCGAGGGGATTGTTTGCTTTGATATGCTCAACTGTAGCACGACACGCCCATTTTGTAAAAACGCTTGCATGGTTGAATATATTGCGATTTCAGGGTTTTGGGGGTGGTTGTTGAATAAAAATGGGTTAACTGGTTGCAAAAATTTGTGCAAGCGTTATTATTGAGGAAGTCGGGCAGTTTGGAAGCGGTAATGAAACTGTGCGAGGTAACTAACGAAACTTAATGAATCAGCAGTGTTCTGTATAGGGCGATGCTGATGTAAATAAAATGCAAGCGCTTGTATACAAGGAGGTAAACATGACTGAAATCAGCGATCCGGCCCTGTGGTGGAAGCAGGCCGTGGTCTATCAGGTCTACCCGCGTTCCTTCAAGGACTCCAAAGGCGAGGGATTGGGGCAGATCGCAGGAGTCACCGAGAAGATCGACTATCTGAAGGAACTCGGCGTCGACGCAATCTGGCTAAGCCCGTTCTATCCGTCGCAGCTGGCGGACGGCGGCTATGACGTCGACGACTACCGCGATGTCGATCCGAAGCTTGGAACCATCGACGACTTCGATGAGCTTGCCAAGGCCGCGCACGCCAACGGCATCAAAGTGGTAGTCGACATCGTCCCGAACCACAGCTCCAATCTGCACGAATGGTTCAAGGCGGCTCTCGCGGCGGAACCGGGTTCTCCGGAACGAGACCGCTATATCTTCCGCGATGGCAAGGGCCCGAACGGCGATCAGCCACCGACCAACTGGGAGAACCACTTCGGTGGTCCGGCCTGGACCCGTGTGCCGGACGGTCAGTGGTATCTGCACATGTTCACCAAGGAGCAGCCCGACTGGAACTGGAACAACCGCGAAGTGCGCGACGACTTCCTCAAGACCCTGCGATTCTGGCTCGACCACGGCGCGGACGGCTTCCGTGTGGATGTGGCCCACGGCCTTGCCAAGGATCTCGACCGCGACGATCTGGACGATTATGTGGTCTGGTGCACCAACGATCAGCCCGAGGACGGCTCTCATCCGGTGATCGACCGTGACGAAGTGCACGATATCTACCACGAATGGCGCGAGGTCTTCAACGAATACGATCCGCCGGCGTTCGCTGTGGCCGAGGCTTGGGTGCGCCCGAGCCGACAGCATCTGTACGCGTCTCCGGACGATCTCGGACAGATCTTCAACTTCGAATTCGCCAAGAAGGATTGGATCCGCGACGACCTGCACCTGGCGATCGAGGAAGGACTGGAAAGCGCCCAACGCTCCGGCTCCACCGCAACCTGGGTCATGAGCAACCATGATGTGATTCGCCATGCCACCCGATACGCGCTTCCGCAGGTTCCCACGAGTGAATACCATCGCCTGCCGCTGGATTGGCTGCTTCGCGACGGCACCACGTTCGAGGAGAACCGCGAGCTCGGCGCCAAGCGTTCCCGCGCGGCGATCCTGATGGAAATGGCGTTGCCGGGATCCGCATACGTGTATCAGGGAGAGGAACTCGGCCTGTTCGAAGTGGCTGACATTCCGTGGGACGAGCTCGAGGATCCGTCCGCATGGCGCACTTCGCGTTCGGCCAGCACCAAGGGTCGCGACGGTTGCCGTGTTCCGTTGCCGTGGGTGGCTTACGACGCTCCGAAGCTGGACGATTCCGATGATGAGTTCGGTCATGACGGTTCCTTCGGATTCTCTCCGGCCGGCACTGCCGATCCACATCTGCCGCAGCCCAAGTGGTACAAGGATTTCGCGGTCGACGTCGAATCGGAGGATCCGGAATCGATGCTGAACCTGTACCGTCGGGTGCTGGCGTTGCGCCACGAGCTGCAGACCACCGATCTGAGCCTCGAATGGCTGCCGGAAGACAAGCCGGGCAAGGCTCATGACGGTGCGAACGGCTTCCCGGGCGGCACCATCGCCTACAAGCGTGCCAACGGATGGGCGTCCATCACCAACTTCAGCGAGGAACCGGTGGCGCTGCCGGCAGGAGAGGTGCTGTTGACGTCCGGACCGCTTACCGACGATGGCAGGCTGCCGCAGGACACCAGCGCCTGGCTCAAGCTGGCGGAATAATCCGATCGCACGCCAATCGCAAGCAAATCCCCACAACCGTTGCCGCAGGTTCGGCGCCTGCGGCAACGCGTAACAACCTTCGCAAGGGCACGCCAATACGCAACACATGCGGCGTGCGTGGCGCGAAGGTGTGCGGCATGAAGGCGCACGATGCGAAGAACGTATGCGGCGCAATCATCATAACGGCGTCAATAGCGACGCGACCTCACTGCATCGCAATGGCGCAAACATCACGTTGCGTACAACACTCGCAGCACTCACAACAACACAGCAACGTAACACTCGCAGCAACACAACACATCACAAAAAGGGAACAATATGTCTGAAACCATCGCGGCGGTGCCCGCGCAGCAATCGCAAAGCAGTACGAAATGGCGCTTCACTGGAGGATTCCTCGCCTTCGCGGTACTGTCCGGCGCGGCCTTCTACATGACCATGTCCGTGCTCGTGCCGCAGCGTCTGCGCGATATCGGCGTCGACAACTCCACCGCGGTGCTCGGCACCATCAACGCGGTCGGCTCGATCGCGTCGATTTTCATCGCACTGTTCGTCGGCGCGCTGTCCGACCGCACGGCAACGCGTTGGGGCAAGCGTACGCCGTGGATCTTCTGCGGCGCGTTCATATACGGCATCTGCTTCTGGGCGCTGAGCCGTCCGGTCAGCGCGGTGTTGATCGGCGTGCTCTACGTGATGGCTCTAATCGGCCTGAACATGGTGCAGGCGCCGATTTACGCACGTATTTCCGACCAGGTCGAACCGACCGCACGTGCCACCGTTTCCGCGGCGATCGGCGCCGGCGGCGTGATCGGCCAGGGCATCGGCACCTTGGTCGGCTCCTCACTGATCGAGCACATGGAACTCGGCTTCATCTGTGCGGGCCTGTGCGCATTGGCCGCGGGTGTGCTTTCCGTGGTGATCGCCCCGCGTGAGCCTTCCAGCGAGAACATGCCGAAGAACACCGACGAACCGTTGTGGAAGGTCGTGGCGGCATCGCTCACCCCGCCGCTGAAGGATTGCGCGGACTTCTACCGTGCGTTCATCTGCCGCACCTGCCTGATCGTGGCATACCAGATGGTGTTCAGCTACCAGCTGTACATCCTGCAGGACTACATCGGCCAGGACAAGCTGTCGGCCGCGGCCTCCATTCAGGTCATTTCCGTGATCACCATGATCGTGTCCATCGTCGCATCCCTTGTGGCCGGTCCGATCGCGGACATGCTCAACCGCCGCAAGGCGCCGATCGTCGTAGCATGCGTGTTCTTCGCCGTAGGTCTTGCCATGCCGTGGATCTTCCCGACCCAGATGGGCATGTTCCTCTTTGGCGGCATCGCCAGCTTCGGCTATGGCATGTACCTGTCCGTCGACCAGGCGCTGAACGTGGATGTGCTGCCCAACAAGAAGACCGCAGGCAAGGACCTCGGCTTCATGAACATCGCCACCTGCGCGGGCCAGGCCATCGGCGTGGTCATCACCTCCACGTTGGTGAGCGTCTTCGGCTCCTACACGGCGGTGTTCCCGGTGGCCATCGTCATGACCGCCGTGGCGGCCGTCAGCGTGCTGGGCATCAAGCGCGTGCGCTGAACAACGAACCGGCGCGCACTCCATACCGCAGGGCGGGGAACAATCTCCCTACCTTGCGGTATCTTCGTATGTTCGGTTCCACGCAGCGGGCGCGGCCGCAAACATATGAAACGAGGCAACGATGGTAGATGCGCATGATGGCGAAACGTACACGTCCGAAGGTTCTCGCCTGATTTGGATCGACTGCGAGATGACCGGTCTGGATATTTTCGGCGGCGACGAACTCGTTGAGATTTCCGTGGTGCCGACCGACTTCGACCTGAACGTGCTCGATGAAGGCGTCGATTACGTGATCAAACCCAGCCAGAAAGCCGTCGACCACATGAACGACTTCGTGCGCGGCATGCACACCCGCTCCGGACTGGTCAACGAATGGGAGCACGGGTTGAGCCTCGCGGACGCGCAGGCCAAAGTCATCGAATACGTCAAGCAATTCACGCCGGAAGGCGTCAAGCCCCTGCTGGCAGGCAACACCATCGGCTCCGACAAGAAATTCCTCGACCACTACATGCCGGAACTCATGGAAAACCTGCACTACCGCACCATCGACGTGAGCACGTTCAAGGAGCTCGCACGCCGTTGGTATCCGGCCGTGTACCTCAACCGTCCTCCGAAGAACGGCGGCCACCGCGCGCTCGCCGACATCATCGAATCCCTCGACGAGCTGCGTTACTACCGTAAGGCGTTCATGGCGCCGGTGCCGGGACCGGACGATGAGCGGGCCAAGGCGATCGCGGCTGAGGTCAAGGCCAGCAGCATCAACAAGGACTGACCGGTTCGGATATCTGGCGATGTCTTGTTTGCTGCCCGTGCGTTTTCGTGATCGAAGGCGGCGTGACGCGAGGCGATCGCAACATAGGCAAAGCAGCGTAACTCAACGCAAGTCAGCGCAACGTGACGTAAAGCAATGTGACGCAAGGCAACATGACGCAAAGCAACGCAGGAAAGGATTCTCGCATGAGCGCAGCCGACTGGACCACCATCAGCCAGCCACAGGATATTCGACTCGTGGTGGCCGATATGGACGGCACCTTGCTGGACGAGGAGAGCCGGATTCCCGAAGGATTCTGGAAGACACTCGTTGACTTACGTGCGCGTGGCATCGAATTCGTGCCGGCCTCCGGACGCCAGTACGCCACGCTGCGCAACATGTTCGCCCAGCGCGCGGCCGAGGTGCTGGATGGGGGAGAGCTTTCCTATATCGCGGAAAACGGCAACGTCGTGGCCGTCGACGGTGAGATCGTTGAGGTGCATGGCGTCGATCTGTCCATCGCGCGCAGCACCATCGACATGGTGGATGCCGCGGTTGCGGCGGATGAATACGACATGGGGCTGGTGCTGTGCGGCCTCAAGACAGCCTATGTGCAGCGCACTGACAAGCCTTTCCTCGACGAGGTGGGCAAGTATTACGCGGCCCTGAAAATCGTCGACGACCTGCACGACGTGCTGGAATTCGCGGTGGAGCCCGACGATTACGTTCCGGGTGACGAGATTCTGCTCAAGCTTGCGATTCTTGATTTCGACAGTTCCGAACGCATGGCGAACGACAAGCTGGCGCATCTGAAGAACGACTATCAGGTGGTCGTCTCAGGTGAGCATTGGGTCGACATCATGGATCCCGACACCGATAAGAAACAGGGCGTGCAGGCTCTGCGTCGCGTTCTGGGCGTGAGTGCCGCGCAGACGGCGGTTTTCGGCGATTATCTCAACGATCTGCTGATGCTGGAGGCAGGGGATTGGTCGTTCGCCATGGCCAATGCGCATCCCGATTTGAAAGAGGCCGCCCGTTACGTCGCGCCGTCCAATGTTGACCATGGCGTGCTGCGGGTGCTTGACAGACTGATCGGTTGATTGGCCTGATTCTGATTGGTTTGATTGATTGGTTTGATTGACTGGCTTGATTCGGATTGATCAGTCGATTGATTGGTCCGACTGGCCGGTTGGATTGATTGGCCGACCGATCTGCGTGAACCTGCGCTGGCTGCATGGTTTCGCTTGGAATTGAAGTCGAATGACGATGAAAGGCGTACGTTATGCGGCAAGCTGAGGCATTGGCGATTCTGAACGCCGGTGCGAACGTGTTCCTCACTGGTGCTCCGGGTGCTGGCAAAACGTACGTACTCAACGAATTCGTTCGTCAGGCGCGCGCCGATGGGGCGTCCGTTTCCGTCACCGCGTCGACGGGAATCGCGGCCACGCATATTAACGGCACCACCATCCATTCGTGGAGCGGCATCGGACTCGCCACCGCGCTGACCGATAGTCTTGTGAAAACCGTGCGGACGCGGCGTGGACGTAAGCTGCGGGCCGCCGATGTGCTGATCATCGACGAGATATCCATGATGCATGCGTGGCTGTTCGACATGGTCGATCAGGTCTGCCGCATCATTCGCAAGGATCCTCGTCCGTTCGGCGGTCTGCAAGTGGTGATTTCCGGCGATTTCTTCCAACTTCCGCCAGTGTCCGTTTCGGGGCGCAACCATGATCTGATCGCGCCGAGCGCGGAATTTCTGGCGTCGCGTGAGCGGTATGCCCGTGAGGGGCTCAATCCGGAAGGTTTCGTCACCGAATCGTTGGTATGGCGTGAGTTGAATCCCGTCGTATGTTATCTGACGGAACAGCATCGTCAGGATGACGGCAGGCTGCTCGGTGTGCTTACCGACATCCGCGCGGGCGAAGTCGACGATGATGACCGCAATCTGCTGCTTACCCGCCTTGGTGCCATTCCCGAGCCCGGGCAACAGGCGGTGAACCTGTTTCCCGTCAACAGGCAGGCGGATACCTTGAATGATCTGCGATTGTTCGAGATCAAAGAGGAGCCTCACGAATACTTTGCCGAGGCGTCGGGTCCGGTGAACATGGTGGAACGGCTTAAGAAGAACATGCTCGCGCCGGAGCGGCTGCTGCTCAAAACCAGTGCCGCCGTGATGGCCGTGCGCAACGATGCCGACCATCAGTATGTGAACGGCTCCCTCGGCACGGTCCGCGGATTCGTCGCCGAAAACAAGGGCGGCTGGCCGATCGTCGAGTTCGAGAACGGCAATATCGTCACCATGAAGCCGAATTGCTGGGAAATGCAGGACGGCGATACCGTGCTTGCCAGCGTGAAGCAGGTTCCGTTGCGTTGCGCATGGGCCATTACGATTCACAAATCGCAGGGCATGACGCTTGAACGCGCGGTTATGGATCTGCGTCGTACGTTTGCGCCCGGTATGGGATATGTGGCGCTTTCCCGCGTGGAGAATCTTGATGGGTTGTATCTGGGCGGGGTGAACGAGCGTATGTTCTTGGTTTCGCCGGACGCGGTGCGGCTTGACGGCATGCTGCGAAGCGATTCGTCGGCTGCGGTCGAACAACTTGCGCGACAGGGCGTCGGCACGTTCGTTCCGCCGGAACAGGACATGGGAGAGGAAGATGAATTCGGTCAGGATGCCTTGTTCTGACGTGGTTCGCGACGGGTACGTCTCCTTGCCTGAGTAATTTGTTGCGTATGACCAAAGCACTTCGTATGTCTACCATGTTCCTGCGCACCCTGCGTGAGGACCCCGCCGACGCCGACGTTGTATCGGACAAGCTTCTGCAGCGTGCCTGCTATCTGCGCAAGGCCGCGCCCGGCATCTGGACCTGGCTGCCGCTGGGCCTGAACGTTCTGAACAAGATCGAAGCCGTCATCCGTGAGGAGATGGCATCCATCGGAGCTCAGGAAGTCCACTTCTCCGGCCTGCTGCCGCGTGAGCCGTATGAGGCCACCCACCGCTGGGAAGAGTACGGCGACAACATCTTCCGCCTGAAGGACCGTCACGAGGCCGATTACCTGCTGGCCCCGACCCATGAGGAAATGTTCACCCTGCTGGTCAAGGACCTGTACTCCTCCTACAAGGATCTTCCGGTGACCCTGTACCAGATTCAGACCAAGTACCGCGACGAATTCCGCCCGCGTGCCGGTCTGATTCGCGGCCGTGAATTCATCATGAAGGACGCCTATTCCTTCACGCTCGACAAGGAAGGCCTCGTGCAGGCCTACATGGATGAGCGCGGTGCCTACGAGCGCATCTTCAACCGTCTTGACCTGAAGTACGTGCCGGTGCACGCCATGGCCGGCCCGATGGGCGGTTTCGAGTCCGAGGAATTCCTCGCGCCGATGGAGATCGGCGAAGACACCTTCGCACAGTCGCCGTCCGGAAAGGCCTGGAACGTCGAGGCGCTGACCACCCCGCGCCCGGAAGACATCGACTTCTCCGGCACCCCGGCCGCCGAGAAGAGGCCGACCCCGGATGCCGCCACCATCGACAAGATGGTCGAATTCGCCAATGTCAACCATCCGCGTTCCGACGGACGTGACTGGGAAGCGTCCGACATTCTGAAGAACGTGGTGATCGCCGTCATGCATCCGCAGGACGAGGACCACGATGCACCGTGGCGTGAGCTTGTGGTCGTGGGCGTTCCGGGTGATCGCGTCGTCGATATGAAGCGTCTTGAGGCGCAGTTCACCCCGGCCGAGATCGAAGAGGCCACCGAGGATGATCTGAAGAAGCATCCGGAACTCGTCAAGGGCTATATCGGCCCGATGGTCCTCGGCCCGCAGGCCCGCGATGGCAAGAAGGCCGAGACCGCGGCCGAGACCGGTGACGCTCTGCGTTACTTCGTCGACGCGCACATCGCACGCGGTTCCGCATGGTTCACCGGCGCCGACGAGCATGAGATCGATTACTACGACCTCGTATATGGACGTGATTTCGAGGCGGACGGCACCGTTGAGGCCGTGCAGGTGCGTCACGGCGATATGAGCCCGGACGGTTCCGGCCCGTTGAGTTTCGAACGCGGCGTCGAAATCGGCCAGGTGTTCCAGCTTGGCCTGAAGTATTCTAACGCTCTCGGACTGAAGGTGCTCGACCAGAACGGCAAGACCGTCCCGGTGTGGATGGGATCCTACGGCATCGGCGTCTCCCGCGTGATGGCATGCATCGCGGAAGCCCACCATGACGACAAGGGCCTGGCGTGGCCGGCCATCGTGGCTCCCGCCCAGGTGCACGTTGTGGCTACGGGCAAGGACGAGGCTGCGTTCGAGGCTGCCGAGCAGCTGATTGACGAGCTGGAAGTCAGGGGCATCGAAGTCGTCTTCGACGACCGCAAGAAGGTGTCTCCGGGCGTGAAGTTCAAGGATGCCGAGCTGATCGGCGTGCCGCTGATCGCCGTGGCCGGACGTGACACCGTGAACAACGGCACCATCGAAGTGCGCGACCGCAACGGTGAGAATTCCCAGGCCGTGCCGGTGGCCGATGCTGCCCAGGTGATCGCGGAACGTGTGGCCGCACTGCTGAAGTAAGCGGAGGAACGTTCGGGAAGCGGCGTTCCGGAAGCAACGCTTCCCGAATGGTTTGATAATCGAGGGACTGTGCTGCATGGCACAGCCCCTCTTTTTCATGGGGAATCGCAACGGAAAACAATGCACCATGACGTTGTGGATGAGTGTGGATAACGGTGGGTTTTCCACACCCTATCCACGACTCGCCCAATCATGCGAAGTTATGCACATTCTTCCGAAGGCGCTTGAAACGAGGTGCTTCCATCAGGGATAGTTGAAGTACCGCGGAAACGCAACGAAGCGGGAAGCCTGCATCTCCTCTCTCACCCATCTCTCCAACGCACGGCTTTCGTACCCCAGAGGTGCTTTCCGCGGTCTTTATTCAGCGAACAGAAAGGACTTATCATGGCACAGCAGCAGGGTCTCCTCACCGTCACCGGATATGTGGGAGCGAACCCGGTGCAATTCAACCGCGAAGGCATGCCTCATGCCAGTTCGTTCAGATTGGCGAGCACGCGCCGTTACTTCGACAACCGCACCCAACAATGGCGGGACCTGCCGACCACATGGATTACGGTGAAAGCGTACCGGGGATTATCGGAAAACATATGCCAGTCCCTGAAAAAGGGGGAGCCGGTGATTGTAAGCGGCACCTTGGCCACCGAAATGTGGGCCGACCAGAACGGCAAACAGCAGTCGCGCGTCGTCTTGGAAGCCAATGCCGTCGGCCATGATCTCAACTACGGAGTATCTACATTGCGCAAGGTGCTCAAGCCGAACAACGAACCGAAACCCGCTCCGGCACAGACGCCGCAGACACCTCACGCAGGTCCGGACCCTTATGCGCAGCAGAACGTCAGGCCGGTGGAAGTACTCAGCGGGAACGAGACTCCGATGGTGCAGCGGGAATCATCGGCGGAAAACGTGGAACCGGAAGGATGGAACATCCCCTCCGAAACGGACCGGATTGACGAAAAGGCCGCCGAACCCCGAAAAGACGGGGAATTCGACGGCCAGGAGTTCTAAAGATGGTTACCGGGATGACTACCAGATACGCACACGCTGATCCGGATCCAGCCACATGCCGTCATCAGGCTGAACATCAAACGCCTTGTAGAACAAGTCCACATTGCGCGCGATGCCGTTCGTGCGGCATTCGGCGGGGGAGTGCGGGTCGATCTGCAGATACTGCTCGGCCAGCTCATCGCGATTTTTGGTGCGCCAAATCGAAGCATAGCTCAGGAAGAAACGCTGCAGGCCGGTGAATCCGTCAATCTGCGGCGCCTGCTCCAGAGAGGACTCGATGGCCTGTTCGGAACCGTCCTTCTGAGCGCCCGACTCCTGATCAAGCGCGAACGCATAGGCCTTGAGCGCGATGTTCACACCGCTCAGATCGCCGATGTTCTCGCCGACGGTCAACGCGCCGTTCACATGCGGAGCCTTCGACGGATCATCCGAATACTTGTCGGCCAGCTGCGTTGGAACGAACTCGTTGTACTGGTCGATGAGCTTCTTGGTGAGCGTCTCGAAGTTGGCCTTGTCTTCCTTCGTCCACCAATCGTTGAGCTTGCCGTCGCCGTCGTACTGTGCGCCTTGGTCGTCGAAACCGTGGCCGATCTCGTGGCCGATCACCGCTCCGATGCCGCCGTAGTTCGCCGCGTCCTCGGCCTCGGGATTGAAGAAAGGAGGCTGCAGAATGGCCGCAGGGAACACGATCACGTTCATGGTCGGCTCATAGTAGGCGTTCACCGTCTGAGGGTTCATCAACCATTCGTCCTTGTCGACGGGCTTGCCGACCTTGGAAAGCTGATAGCTGGTCTCATACAGGTTGGCGGCGCGCATGTTCTGGGCGAACGGAGCGTCCTCATGTACATCCAGCGCCGAATAATCGCGCCAATGGTTGGTGTAGCCGATCTTCGGCACGAACTTCGACAGCTTCTCCAACGCCTTGGCCTTGGTCTCGTCGCCCAGCCAGGTGGAATTGGAGATGGAAACGCGGTATGCGTCGATGAGATTGCCGACCAGCTGTTCCATGCGCTGCTTGGACGATTCGGGGAAATGACGCTTGACGTACTCGCGGCCCACATCCTCGCCGCAGATGTTGTTGACCAGCGAGACGCCCCTCTTCCAGCGGTCGCGCTGCTTCTTCTGACCGGAAAGCACCTTGCCGTAGAAGTCGAAGCTCGTATCGGAGAACTCGTGCGGCAGCTCCGAAGCGGAGCCGATGATCACATGCACGCGCATCCACAGCTTGAGCTCATCGAGATCGCAATCCTTCCAGAACGCGTCAAGACCGGTGATGAAGCTCGGCTCGTGTATGATCGTCCGCTCGAAGAAGCCGCAGAAATCCAAAGGCTGCACCTTGGCGGCGGTGGTCTGGTCGTAGGCGGACTGCCAGGCGTCGATCCACGCATCGAGATCGTAGTTGGCGAGCATGCCGCTCAAATCGGCATAGTCGGTGGGATTATAGGTTTTGACCGAGTCTCGTGTGGCGACGTTGTCCCAATGCTGGGCCGCGATACGGGTCTCCACGTCAAGGAATCGCTTGGCCTGGGCTTGCGCGTCGTCATTCGTTTCGGCGAGCTTGGCGTTTTGCAACAGCTTGGCCACCATCGCGACATACGCATCACGGATTTCACCGTAATGGTCCTCGCGGTAGTACGCCTCGTCGGGAAGTCCAAGTCCCGCCTGCTCGATATGGATGATGTTCGTTTCGGGAGAGCCCGGATCGCCGTATACGGCAATGCCGATCAGATCGGGACCGCCGGCGGGATTCATGGCGCCCAAAGCGCGCACCAGTTCGGTCTTGTCGGATGCGGCGTCGATGGCTTCGAGCTGGTTCTCGATGGCGGTGAGGCCGGAAGCGTCGATGGCCTTGACGTCAAGGAAGCTGTTATACAAAGCCTTCGACTTGACGGCCGGGCAATCGTCGTCTTCGAGAATCTCGTGAATCTGGTTCTCGGCGTTCTCGGCAAGCTTGTCGAAGGAGCCGTAACGGGAACGGTCATCGGGAAGACGGTACATGTCGATCCACGGGCCGTTGACATAGCGGAAGAGGTCTTGTGCGGGGGAAATCACGGCGGAGAACGATGCCGGATCAATGCCCGAAGTCAAAGTGGTACTCATGGTCTCACCCTATCCATCTTTGGTGACAAATCCGTTTGTGGACGATTACTCCATGCAAGCCCGCTGTAGAGCGCGCGAAGTAGGGTTATAGGCATGATCGAACTGAAAACCCCTAAAGAAATTGAAGCGATGAAGCCCGCCGGACGCTTCGTCGGCGGTATCCTGCGCGATTTGAAGGAATTCACCAAGGTCGGCACCAACCTGCTGGAAATCGACGAGTTCGTGCACAAGCGCATCGTCGACCGCAAGGGCGCGTCCTCCTGCTACGTGGATTACGCTCCGGACTTCGGCACCGGCCCGTTCGCCCACTACATCTGCACTTCCGTGAACGACGCCGTTCTGCATGGCGTTCCGTACGATTACAGCCTCAAGGACGGCGACCTGGTGAGCCTTGATCTGGCCATCAACGTCGACGGTTGGGTTGCCGATTCCGCCATCAGCTTCGTCGTCGGCAAGCAGGATCCGGACGATCTGCGACTGATCAAGTGCACCGAAGAGGCGCTTGAAGCGGGCATTGCCGCCGCTCAGCCGGGCAACCGTCTGGGAGACATCTCCAGCGCGGTCGGCGATGTAGCTAGGGAATACGGCTATCCGATTAACCTTGATTTCGGCGGTCACGGCGTGGGTCACATCATGCATGGCGATCCGCATGTGCCGAACGATGGCAAGGCCCACCACGGCTACAAGCTGCGTCCGGGACTGGTCATCGCCATCGAACCGTGGTTCCTCAAGACCACGGACGAGATCTACCAGGATCCGAAGGACGGCTGGACCTTGAAGAGTGAGGATGGCTCCCGCGGCGCCCACAGCGAGCACACCATCGCCATCACCGAAAACGGTCCGGTGATCCTCACCGTTCGCGACTAATGCTTGGCCGGATTTAATCCGCCTGCGATTTCGAATACGGATCGATTCCGATGATTCGTATTCCTCTCTAATCGAGATGATTGAAAAGGCGTTCATTCGATGACGTTTCCACAACGGAAGTGGAAGCGGTTCGGGGGTGGACGCCTTTCCTTGCCATCTGCCCATTCCTCCTTTTCTGCCTTCCGCACACGGTCGGCAGCCATAGAATGGTTTTGAGACGTGTACGGGCGATGAAACACTCATGCCATATAGTGAACGTTACTTTTGAAAAGGTAAGGAGTGGATGCGTATGGCAACAGCCAATCTCAGCGTGAAATCCAAAGACTTCACTCTGCCGGTGGTCAAGGCTACATCGGGGGCGGACGGCATCGTGGTGTCCACGTTGCGCAACGATGGTTGGGTCACACTCGATCCGGGATTCCTGACTACGGCGCAATGCGAATCGAAAATCACCTACATCGACGGTAAGAATTCCATCCTGCGCTACCGAGGCTATTCCATCGAGCAGCTGTGCGAGCAATCGGATTTCCTTGAGGTGGCATGGTTGCTGCGCCACGGCGAACTTCCCGGACAGGAACAGTACGACCGTTTCATCTCCGACATCAACCACCGCACGATGGTCGGCGAGGATTTCCGTACATTCATGGGATCCTTCCCTCGCACCGCGCATCCGATGAGCGTCATGGCATCCGCCATCAACGCGCTCGCCACCTTCTATCCGGACACCACCGACATTTCCGACTCCGATCAGTTGGATGAGGCCGCGACCATCATCATGGCGAAGGCCAGGACCATCGTCAGC
>CAVBVU010000036.1:0-14723 GCA_963598975.1 Anaerovoracaceae bacterium | reverse complement strand
GAAGCGTCCACAGGACCGCATCGTGCTGGCCGAAGCCAAGGCGAAGTTCGCCGAAACCCTGCCCGCGTACGAGACCGATAAGACCGTCCAGGAACCCGTATCCGTCTCCACCGACTTCCGTGGTGACTTCGACATCAAGAACGGCGATGTGGCAATCGCATCCATCACCTCCTGCACCAACACGTCCAACCCGTCCGTCATGATCGCCGCGGGCCTGATCGCCCGCAACGCGCATGCCAAGGGACTCAAGCCGAAGCCGTGGGTCAAGACCTCGCTCGCACCGGGATCGCAGGTGGTCGCCGATTATCTGAAGGCAGCCGGACTGCAGGATGATCTCGACGCGCTCGGCTATCAGCTGGTCGGTTTCGGCTGCGCCACCTGCATCGGCAACTCCGGTCCACTGCTGCCGGAAATCTCCGAAGCGATCAACGCGAACGACCTGACCGTCACCTCCGTGCTGTCGGGCAACCGCAACTTCGAAGGACGCATCAGCCCGGACATCAAGATGAACTATCTGGCATCCCCGCCGCTGGTCATCGCCTACGCGCTCGCCGGCACCATGGATTTCGATTTCGAGACCCAGCCGCTTGGCAAGGATGAGGCCGGCGTCGACGTGTATCTGAAGGACATCTGGCCCACCAATGATGAGGTTGCCGCCGTGGTCGACGGCACCGTCAGCCGTGAGATGTTCCTTAAGGACTACGCTTCCGTGTTCGAGGGAGACCACCGTTGGAAGGGCCTTGACGTTCCGGAAGGCGATCTGTTCGCATGGGATGAGTATTCCACCTACGTGCGCAAGCAGACCTTCTTCGACGGCATGAAGGCGGTTCCCGATCCGGTCGAAGACATTCATGGAGCCCGCGTCCTTGCGTTGCTTGGTGATTCCGTGACTACTGACCATATCTCCCCGGCAGGTGCGTTCAAAGCCACCAGCCCCGCCGGCAAGTATCTGACTGATCGCGGCGTCGAACCGAAGAACTTCAACTCCTATGGTTCCCGTCGAGGCAACCATGAGGTCATGGTCCGTGGTACCTTCGGCAATATCCGTCTGCGCAACCAGCTGCTCGCATCCGTGGGCGAGGAAGTCACGCCGGGCGGTTTCACCTACGACTTCCTGACCAAGAAGCCAACCACCATCTTCGAAGCGTCCCGCGATTACATCGAGAACGATGTGCCGCTGGTCGTGCTCGCAGGCAAGGAATACGGCACTGGCTCTTCACGCGACTGGGCGGCCAAGGGCACGGTCATGCTCGGTGTCAAGGCGGTCATCACCGAAAGCTTCGAACGCATCCACCGTTCCAACCTGATCGGCATGGGCGTGCTGCCGTTACAGTTCCCGGCAGGTGAATCCTATGAGAGCCTCGGCCTCAATGGTACGGAAACGTACGATATTTCCGGTGTTGAGGAGCTGAACAACGGTTCCACTCCGAAGACGGTCCACGTTACCGCCACCCATGAGGATGGCTCCACCACCGAATTCGATGCTGTCGTGCGCATCGATACCCCGGGTGAAGCGGACTATTACCGTAACGGAGGCATTCTCCAGTACGTTCTGCGCAATCTGATGAAGTAGCCGAAGAACGTAGTATCCGCCCATCTTATCTTCGGATAGGGTTCGTTGAACCATCTGCGGATAAGATGGGCTTTCTTTTAAAACAAGTCGACGCATACGGTGTGGTGCCTTGCGCAATCGGCGTCTTCGGTGGAAGAATGAGAACTGGCTCGAAGTTGAGCCGAATCGATTCAACATACGAAGGAGTGTGTCATGCAACCCATTAAGGCCATTCAGTTCGGCTGCGGAAAAATGGCGAAATACACGGTTCGCTACATGGTGGAGAACGGCATGCAGATCGTTGGGGCCATTGATGTGAACCCCGACGTGGTCGGCATGGACGTCGGCGAATTCGCGGGAGTCGGCCCGCTTAACGTACCGATTCGTTCCGACGCCGAAGCCGTTCTGGACGAATGCGACGCCGACATCGCGGTCGTTACGCTGTTCAGTTTCACTTCCGAAATCGAGAAGATGTGCGAGCAGTGTCTGAGCCATGGCGTTAGCGTCATCACTACCTGCGAAGAGGCCATCTATCCGTGGACCACGGCGCCTGGTGTCACCAATCGTCTTGACGCTCTTGCCAAGAGCACGGGTGCGACGATGGTTGGTTCCGGCATGCAGGATATCTTCTGGATCAATATGGTGGCCCAGGTCGCGGCGGGTTGCCATTCCATCGCAAAAATCACCGGCGAGGTCAGCTACAACGTCGAGGATTACGGTCTGGCGCTCGCGAAGGCGCATGGTGTTGGTCTGACGGCCGAAGAATTCGAGGCCGAACTGGCCCATCCTGAAACGGTCGTGCCTTCCTACGTCTGGAATTCCAACGAGTCCCTCGCGCAAAAACTGGGATTGACCATCAAGAGCCAAACTCAGAAGAGCGTCCCGTACTTCAGTGACGAAGACATGTACAGCGCCACTATGGGCGAGACCGTTCCCGCAGGCAAATGCATCGGCATGTCCGCGGTCGTGACCACGGAAACCAATCAGGGAATCACGTTGGAGACGGCCTGCATCGGCAAGGTGTATGGCCCCGATGACGGCGACATGTGCGATTGGACGATTACCGGCGAACCGAATGTCGAATTCCATGTGGTCAAGCCGGCCACAGTGGAGCACACCTGCGCCACCATCGTCAACCGCATTCCCGACGTGCTCAATGCGCCCGCTGGTTATGTGACGGTCGATCAGCTCGATGAGATCAGCTATATGACCTACCCATCCGCTCTGTACGTCGACTGACGGTGGCCTTTTAAAACAAAGGCAGGATGGCGAACCTCATGATGGTTCTCCATCCTGCCTTTAGGTATGTTCGTTCGTCGATTCGCATGTCTGACGTCCGCTCGTCGTGGCGGTGTCAAAGGCGAATGATCTGTCGTTACAGGGAATCGCGCTCGACCAGCGTCATATGCTCGGTGACGGTCGTCGGTTCCGCTCCTGCGATCATGCGCATCGCCAGATCCGCGGCGATCTGCCCGGTCGGCGTCGAATATGATGCCGGCAGTGGTGCGCTGAAGGTCCGCAACAAGCGTTGGTTCACTTCGCTTGACGACGTTGTGCTCGTAGCCACGACCATGGTAGACGGCAAGTCGGTCGCTTCCAACAGGTTGATTCCCGGAGCCGTTGCGCCGGGGCAGGGCATCGATCTCGCGTTGGAGGCTCATGCCGCTGAATTGCGTTCTACCGCCCTTGATGTGAAGGCGGCCGAATAAAACTGCGGCATGAGGTGACGCTCGTTGCGATTCGAAAATTGCGACGAGCGCCACCTCATGCCGTGAACGTCGAACTATTGGCGGGTTACGTTGCGGACCCAACGATACTTGCGGTAATGAATCAACGCTGGAACCATCTTGATGCATTCATCGGTGTTGATCAGCGCGTACACCACCAGTACAGGCAGCTTGAACACGAAGGCCGCCAGCAGGCCGACGGGCACGACAATGATCCACATGACGATCGCGTCGCAGACAAGGCCGAATTTCGAATCGCCTCCAGCCGGGAAAATACCTGCGATGGTCAGATTGGACATGCATCCGCATGCCGCGTAGTACGCGCAGATGCACAGCATGACCGACAGATAACGCGTGGCTTGGGGTGTTAATCCGGCCCATTGCAATACGAGAGGACGTACCGCGATGATGAGCAGTCCCGTCCCCACGCCGACCAGGGCTACGAGTTTGCAGAACCTGTCGCCCATGATCTTCGCTTCCCTGAACGCATTGCGGCCAAGGAGATTGCCCACCATGATGCCGCCCGCATTGCCCAGACCGAGGCTGAGGCAAACCAGCAGATCCTTGACGATGTTGGTGATGGAATTGGCTGCCACGGCATCGGAGCCAAGATGTCCCATGATCACGGTGTACATGGTGAAGCCGCAACCCCATACCAGCTCGTTGCCGAGCACGGGGAGGCTGTAGCGCCAGAAATCTTTTTGCAACGTTATGTCCGGGTGAATCATCATCGTCAGACGCAGCCGTGGTCTGCCGTGGCGCGATGCCACCATGATCGACCACGCCAGTTCGATCGCGCGTGAAACCACCGTGGAAATGGCGGCACCGTAAATCCCAAGTTCCGGCAATCCCAGACAACCGTAAATCAGCACGGCGTTCAACGCGACGTGCACGATCACGCCGACGGTGCTCACCATCATGCCGGTTGTGGCCGCGCCGACGTTTTTCATCAGGCACAGATAGATCTGCGACAGCCCGATGAACAGATAGGAGACCGAGGAGATCCTCAGATATTGCGCTCCGATTGTTATCAGCGTGGCGTCGTTCGTCATGATCGACATCAGTATGTCCGGCATCAGCAGGGTGGCGGCGAAGAACAGCAGTGAGAATCCACCGGCGTACACCATGATGAATGCCAGGACCTTTTCCACCGCGTTCGTATTGCCGGCGCCCCAATATTGCGCGATGAGGATGCTCATGCCGAGCGTCAACGCGGCGAGGCACAGACTGAAGATGAATTGGAATTGCGTGGCGAGCGATACGGCCGACAGCTCGTCCTGCCCGACTCCCGCCAGCATCAATGTGTCGGCGCAGGATGAAAGTGCCAGCATGAGCTGCTGGAACGCGATGGGCAGCGCCAATGTCATGGTCTGACGCAGAAAGTCACGCCAGGTCGTAGTGGTTTGCATGAGGGTCTCCATTGTGGATGTGGCTGATATATCTGGTGGAATGCGGCTGAAACGGGCATAAAAAATCGACGCCGAATTACATGCATGCCAAGATGGCCGCGATACGGCGTCGAAAACCTGAAATCGTGTTGCTCGGGAGGCGGCGAATTTCGTTGTTCTCCAAGTCAGTCGCCGAGAGAATCCTTCCATGCGCGGTATTCGGCGGCCTTGCCTTCCCAGTACTCGCGGTCGGCGTCCGTGATCTTTCGAATCACATGGCAGGGATTGCCTACCGCCACCGAATGGGAGGGGATATCCTTGACCACTACGGAACCAGCGCCGATCACCACGTCATCGCCGATGGTGACGCCGGGGCCGACCACAACGTTGCCGCCGAACCAGACGTCGTTGCCGATGGTGATCGGACGCGCGCCTTCCGGTCCGGAGGAACGCACCGCGGCGTCGATCGGATGGTACGGCGTGTACAGGCCGATGCGCGGTCCGAAGAACACACGGTCTCCGATGGTGATCTTCGCTACATCGAGGAAGATGCAATCCATGTTGGCGTAGAAGTTGTCGCCGATGTAGGTGTTGCAGCCGTAATCGCAATTGAACGGCGGTTCAAGGAAGCAGCCCTTGCCCATCGATCCGAACAGCTCGCGGAACAGACCCTCGCGTTCCTTGAACGCATCGTACTTCGACGTGTTGATGGCTTGTACGAGGCGGCGCTTGCGCATGTTCATCTCCTGCTGCTGCGGATTGTCCGCAACATACAATTCGCCGGAAAGCATGCGCTCCCATTCGTCCTTTGCCGGCTGGATGGTGTTCTCCGTCATGATGGTGCTCCTTCTGAGTCGGGCGTCAATCGATTGATTGACGAATGCTGACTACCATTCAATGCGCTTATCGTTCGGCGACACCGCATTTCGTTGTACTATCGTTCCTGAAATCTGTACTATTTACCAAAATGAGTCGGTGAAGGAAAGAATGAAGCGATTGCCTCAAACGGAACGTCTGCCTTACGAATTCATGCCGATCACCGGTTGGGGGCGTTTGCCCAACGGCGCGGAGATAGTGCAATATGACGCTCCGATGTTCTTCTCGTTCACCGAACACTCCCTGTTGCACCAATATCCGAATATGCGGGCGGAATGTCATTGGCACATCGATCTTGAATTCACGTACATCATCCGCGGCCATATGCGGTATTTCGTCAATGGAGAGGTCGTCCGTCTCGAGGAGGGACAGGCGATTTTCGTCAATTCGCGCCAGCTGCATTACGGTTTCACCGAGGACGGCACCGACTGCGAATTCTCATGCACGCTGCTCAATCCCGCACGAATGAGCGCGCCCACCGCGGTGTATGAACGATTCGTGATGCCTTTGATGACGGATGAGACGATGCCCTATGTGGTGCTCAGTCCGGATGATGTTCACGGAAACGGACTGATCGTCCAACTCATGCAACTGCATGATGCGAGATTCGGCCAGATGAATCATGCGACCCCACCCGCAAGAAGTATGGCATTGGTCGACGATGCCGCTTCCCTGACCGTGCTCAGCTGCTTCTACGCGATACTGCACGAACTGACCGCAATCGCACGAGAACGTGGCGACGACGGTACGACCGAACGCATCAAACGACATCCGCACGTCGCGACGCTCTCCATGATGGTCGATTTCGTGCAACAGCACTACGTGCATCAGATCACATTGGCGCAGATCGCGGCCGCCGGATCGGTGGGGCGCACCACATGCGCCGCGATTTTTCGCGAACTACTCGGTCAAACGCCGATCGAATTCGTCAACGACGTACGGATTCGCGCGGCGGCGGAACTGTTGGCCACCACGCAGTTGCCCGTCTCCACGATCGCCACGCAGACGGGATTCTCCTCACCGAGCTTCTTCACGCGAACATTCCGCAGGCTCATGCACATCACGCCGTTGGCCTATCGCAACGGCATGCTCCGTAGCCGATAGGCTTTCCAGACGTCGCTAAGCTTCTGGCCGTTCGAAGTGCGTTTCCAAACGGTCAGTCCCACGCTGCTGCCGCCGACGGCCCGGGCGGCGGCGGTGGGGGATGCGTATTCCTGGCCGTCGTCCATGCGCAACTTGCCTTCAGCCGTGACGGTCGCTACCCAGCGTTCGCCCTTGCGTGGACGCTCCCAGACCAGCGTCTCGCCAGGAATGAGCAATCCAGCCTTCAAAACCTGCATGATGGTCACACGTTTCGAGGTTGGCGTCTTGTTGGACTCGGTCTTCCGGGTGAGGAATTCCTCGCTTAACGTGGAAAGATCGGTACGTTCCGCATCGTAACGAATATTCCAATAATCGGCGATAAGCCGGATGGTTTCATCCTGCCGGAATTGCAGGGTCTGAGGGGTGCATTGGGCGATATCGGCGAGCTGCGCGGTCAGGGGGAATCGTTTGGAGCTTGCCGACAGGAGCATGCGGTCACGGCGTTCCTCATAGGATGCGAACTGCGCGAGTTGACGTTCATTGGCCTGGCTGAGCGCAAGATTGCCGATACGATTGGCCCAATGGTCACGTATGGCTTCCGGCCAATCTCCGAACGACGAACCCGCCGCAACCTGTCTGGGCATAATCGGAACGGCGTTGAGACTGCGCGGCCGGGTGATGCGCATTCCCGCTTGCTGCTCATTCGCGCGAATAAGCAGCAAGCGGTTCAACTCGGGGCTGGTCTGCAGTTCGCCGCGCAGATGGGCCAGCGCGCTCCGGCGATCGTCGTCAGTGATGAGGAACCCACGAATCTGCTGCAGGGTGTGACCGCGTTCGAGATCGCGGATGGCGCTCGCCGACCGTGTGCGTCGTTGTAGAGGGCTTTGCCTGTTAAGACTGTCCACGCCAGTGACGCGTTCCAGCGCGGACAGAACGTCGTGCAGGCGTGCCATGTCGTGCAGTTGCAGATCTTCGTCGTGCTTTCCGTTTGCGACGGTTCCCCTCCCGTTCGTTTCGGGTTTCGAGAACACGCGGGCCGCGTTGCTGCCGAGATTACGGATGGAATTGACCAGCGCCCACATGGCGACCGGTTTCCAGTCGGTGGTCTGATAATCATTGAGCGCCACAAGCTGACCTACCACGTCGTTCGGTAGATTCGCGTCGGCTGGTCTGCTGATGATGAGCCATGCGTTGGCATAGGGCGCCAGCACGTCATCGATGAACGAAATGACGTTCTGATCCCTGACATACGTTTTGAGCACGTCGTTATGGAATTCTTCGAGCAGCTGCGTGCAGACGGCCTTATGGGAAAGGATCAAATACAAATCCGAGAAAAATTCTTCCAGAATCTGCGAATCGTCGCCAAGCGGATCCATGATGTCGTCCCAACGGGTCGCGTAGACGGTACGTGCGACCGGCGAGATGGCGGCGATCGATTTCGCCTTGAACACGTCGGACGCGGTCAAGGGAACGCCCCGCATGTTCATCACGTCGAAGATGCGGTGGGCGCCGGCCAGATCGTCGGTGGTCACGATCACCATCATGACCTTGTTGACCAGATACGAGGCGAAACGGCGACGTTCTGCGTCTTCCATCTTCGCGATCTCATCGAAGACCCGTCGTGTATTGACGGCGATGTTGCGCTGGGCGTTGGACTCGATGTCGCAGTCGCGCAGGTCGAACAACCCCTCCAAATCGCCTTCCTGCACATACATACGGAAGAAGTCGGTGTCGCGTTCACGCAGTTTCAGACGCGGCTGCGCCTTGATTCCACGCAATTTGTCGCCTGGTTCGAGAATGAGATCGTTGAGGCTGCCGATAAGATCCGGATCGGTTTCCAATTCGCGCAACACGGAGATGACAATGGACAGCGAGATGAGGCGCTGTTGCCCGTCAATGATCTGATATCTGGACGAACCGTCCCTGACGAGAATCAGGGAACCCAGAAAGTAGGGACTATCCGGGCTCGTGCAGGCATCCTGCAAGTCATTCACCAACTGCAGGATATTGTCCGACTGCCATGTGTAGGCGCGTTGGAAGGAAGGGATGACGAACTGATAATCGGAGGTGAACACTTTGCCCAAGGGCTTTTCCGTAGCGCTGATTGACATGCTGACCCTCCCATCGGAACCGTTTCCTACCAGTCTATTCGTGCAACGACATTACATGCATCAGGTCACATCGACACAAGCGACAACGTCTGGACTACAGGGATCTCTCTGAAAGATCGGCACGTTCCACAAGGCGCGCCATCTGAATACGACCCATGCAAAGCTTTTCGGACGCTGAGGAAAGATGCGCCTTGACGGTACGTTCGGAGATGAACATACGCTGTCCGATTTCCGCATTGGTGTAACCTTCCGCAGCGAGGATGACGGCCTCCCTCTCCCTTTCGGGCAAAGTGCCCAGCATGGATCTGGCCTCATCTCGGCGAGACTGGGGCTGTTGCGCGCTAAGACCGGCGATAAGCTGCTGCTGACTGGCCGGATTGAATTGCGGAAGTCCGTCGCATACGTCGATCACCCTCCGAATGATGTCTTCGGGAGCATCCGTTTTGGAAATGAAGCCTTGCGCTCCGGCCTCAATCGCCCGCTCGACGGTGTTTGACGGATTCAACGATGTCAACATGAGCACATGTGGCGGGTGAGGGAGCGCTCGCAGTTGCCTGGTGGTCTCGATTCCGTCCATATGCGGCATGGCTATGTCCATGAGCACCACATCCGGCTGCTCTTCGCGTGCGTGCAGAACGGCGTCCTCTCCGCTGGTGCTCGTCGATACCACACTGATGAGTCCGTCCGAATAGTCTTCCAGAATCAGACGCATGGCCTGGCCTATCATCGGATCGTCGTCGATGACGCTGACCGTAACCGACTGTCCGTTGTTGCTATGCGTGCCATTCACTCAACCCATGGTAACTGCACATCAAGGTGAAACGCGTTGCGTGAGTCGAAACCGTATAGGCATGTTCCGCCGGCGCGCTCCACGCGTGCCGTGATTCCCGGCAGTCCGGCGCCGGTTCGTTCGTCGTCGTCGGACTGCGTGAGGGGTTGTTGCGTGGCTCGCGTCGATGTTGGATTGCTGATGTGCACGTGTACGCCTTGGTTGGGATTCGCGTCGATTTGTACGGATACCGGTTCATTCGGCGCATGGCGCCGTGCGTTGGTCAGTCCTTCCTGTACTGCTCGATAGGCGATTTTTCCGATTGCGCCATCAAGGGCGTTGAGCTGTCTGATGTCTATCCAGGTGTTCATTTGCATGCCGGCGGACCGGGCTTCGCTGATTAGAGCGTCCAGTGATTCTCTTGTCAGGGATGTCTCGTCGGAGGAATCGGGTTGTGTGACCATCTGTTCGGGGTGGCGAAGCATGTCGATTATGCTATGCGCTTCGTCAAGCGCCCCTGCGGCCTGTTTGCGTATGTCTTCGGTACGGGTCGAGGTTTGACGTGCCAGATCGGCCAAGTCGTCGGACCCCAATTGTTGCGCCATGTTTTTGATTTTTCGTGACTCAGCTCCCAGTGCGGTAGCGTTCAGTGCGAGCAGCGACAGCGAATGGGCCAAAGTATCGTGCGCTTCGACTGCGACGGCTTCCGCGAAACGCTGGTTGATGATCTCGGTTTTGAGTTCTCCGATTTGTTCCTGTGCGACCCGCTCCTTCGTCGTGGCCAACGATGCCAATGTCTTTGACCGGATATGCAACCCGATCAACGTGGCTGTCAGTGTTTCCACCAAGGCCGTGATGACGGCCGTGATGACTAGCGTCTGCTCACTGACCATCAGAACCATCGGCGTACCGTAACGCTCCCCGGTATTCGTTTCGGCGAAGATCAGATGCCAGAAGGACGCTTCCGGCGGTTGTATCGCGTCGCGAAACTGTGAAATCACGGCTGTGCATGCCGCCGCGGCGATGGCGTAGATCGTCAGGGATGGGCCGCTGCGCCGAGCGAGTAGCGAGGTGAGTGCCATCAACGCTATGGTCGAATCGAACGGAAAGATGATTACCAACGCGCAGGCAATCAGAAACGTGGCCAACGGACATTCGTCTCGGAACAGCAGCAGAAATCCTGAGATAATGCCGACGAAGAAGAACACAACCATCATGGTGTGGGTGAAGCTTCCCTTGTCGAACTGACTCGCGAAGAAGGCGAGCTGCAGCATGCTCATAAAACTGGCGTTCGTAACCATCAGGAGGGTGCACCAAGCCTTCGTTTGTACGGGAACGTCGTACTGGCTTGGGTTTTCGTGATCGATACTGCGCATATGGCTACATTAGCGTTGCCGACATAAGTTGTTCCACTGTCCGAAGGTGCATTCCCCCTTTATGCGCGGTGTACCATTTGGGCATTGAACTATGGACTGAAGGCCAATACCGCTTCATGATGGAAATCCTTAGGCTCGGGAATGTAAGAATCCGCTCTTGAGAGAAGAGGTTAATCATGACTGATTCCAATAATATGAAGCCGTTGGATCCGCAAGTATCCGGCCAGGCTCAGCATGCAGTGCAGCCTTCCGCGGCGCAACCCGTTGCGCAGGCTCAGCCGGGACTGACGGTGTGTGGCATCGTGGGAGTGGTGTTCGGCGCTATTGGCTTTGCACTGAGCTTCATTCCTATCATCAACAACATCGCATTCTTCTTCGGTCTTGTAGGCGTCGTGCTTGCTGTCGTTGCGCTGGTGGGTACATTCCGTGGCAAGAAGCGCGGCAAGGCGTTGTCGATCGTGGCCGCGGTGCTGTCCGTGCTTGCCATTGTGATTACGCTGGCCATGCAGTCCGCCGCGAGCAAGGCTCTGGATGAGGCCTTCAGCGGAACCTCGGCCTCGCAGTCGACCACCACCGACGATTCGTCGAGCGACTCCTCGCAGTCGGATGCGTCCGGCAAGGGCGAGCAAGATATGGAAGGCGATCTACAGTACGCGCACGTCAAAATCGTCTCCGCCCAGCGCAGCTCCAACGACTATGAAGACCAGCCGACCGTTCTCGTCACTTTTGAATGGACGAACAACACGGATAAGAACAATTCCTTCGCAAGCGTGGCGGATCCGAAGGTTTTCCAGAACGGCCAGTCTCTCGACACGGCCATATATCTGGATTCCCCGGAAGGCTACGATGCCAACTCGTATCTGGCGGAGTTGCAGCCGGGCGCAACCGGAACCGTGACTTTGGGATACGTCCTGAAGGACGATTCCGACGTGACCGTGGATGTGACGGACCTCTTCTCCATCAACGATGACGCCAAGGTGGTCCATACGTTCACCCTGTGACATCGCATGGCCGCAAGATGTGCGGCTTGTCATTCATCCCGGCGGGCTTTTGGCGGCCTGTCGGGATTTTTCTATGAAATCATCATAAAAATGCCGTATTATGTTGCGTAATCAAGTTTTGAAGGAGCGACTATGACATTCGGTCAGCAGCCTCAGGGCGGCAACTACGCATATTCCCCGGTAGATGGAACGACCGCCATCAACACTCAGGCGACCTATTCCTATGAGGAGGCCGAGCGCTCTTCCGTGTCTCGTGCCTACGCTGAGATGACTATCGGTCTGGTGGTCACGGCGGTCGTGGCCGTCCTCACGCAGATGAGCGGCGCGTATCTTGCTCTCGTTCGGGCTACGGGAATGATCGGAGCTTTCGCGCCTCTGGTCGTGGAAATCGTTCTTGCAGTCTATCTCAGCGCTCGCATCGACAAGATGAAGGTGTCTACCGCCCGAATCATGTTCTATGTGTATGCCGCGCTCATGGGTTTCACACTGAGTACCATCTTCATGGCGTACAACCTCGGTACCATCGGCATCTCCTTGGCTTTGTGCGCTGGATTCTTCTTCGCATTGACCATGTTCGCCCGTACCACCAAGTTCAACATGCTCAAGGCCGGTCCGGTGCTGTTCGTGGCGCTTATTGTCCTCATCGTCGCCGAAGTGCTGCTTATGATCTTCGCCCCAGGAAATACCGCGCTTATGCTCGTCTCCGCCATCGGTCTGGTGCTGTTCGCGGGCATGACGGTCTACGACGCGCAGAAGACCCGCGCCATGCTCGACCAGTATAGGAACCAAGGGCCTGAAATGGTTAAGAAGGTATCCATCCTGTGCGCGTTGAGCCTGTATCTTGACTTCGTCAACATGTTCATGTACATCCTGCAGCTGTTGGGCAACCGTGACTGATCCGACGCTCTGAAAGACGGGATTCCAAGGCCTGACCAGAATATGGTCAGGCCTTTTTCCATGAAATTTCCTTGCGATAGCGTGACTGCCCATGCGGAGAAAAGAGTTTGTCGGCATGGCTTGCCTGGTATTGGCGGCCATGATTTGGGGTTTTGCGTTCGTCTCACAGGTTCAGGGCATGGATTCCATGTCTCCCTTGTTTTTCGGGGCAACCAGGTTCACACTTGGTGCGGTTTCGTTGCTTCCGCTGCTGTGGATGCGCAGGGAGAACATCAAAAGGACCATGACGGCCATGCAATCCGATGCGATTCTTGTTTTGGGGGATGGCAAGGACGTGCGATTGCCGGAATGGATGAACAATCCCATCGTGGTAAGCATCATCTGCGGAGTGGTGCTGTTCTCCGCCAGCACGGTGCAACAGTACGGCATCTTATATTCCGGTTCCGCGGGGCGTTCCGGTTTCATCACCGCTTTGTATATCGCCATGACTCCGCTGCTGGCATTCGTTGTATTGCGCAGACGCGTGCATCTGGGTGTCATAGTCAGCGTCGCGATTGCCGTTGCCGGTTTTTATCTGTTGTGCATCACCGACGGGTTCGGCTCAATCACGGCCGCCGATGTGCTGCTGCTGTTCACGGCAGTACTGTTTGCCGGTCATATTCTGGTGATTGATACGTTCGGTCGGAAGATGGATGTGATTCTGCTTTCATTCGGTCAAATCGCCACGACCGCAGCGCTCAGTTGGATCGGCTCAGCCATTGAGGGGTCAATCGATTGGTCGGGGGCTTTGCAGGGATGGTTCCCGATTGTATATGCGGGTGTTGGATCGGCAGGAATCGCCTATACGCTGCAGGTATTGGGCCAGCAGATGGTCCCGCCGACCAGGGCCTCGGTGATCATGTCGCTCGAATCGTTCTTTTCCGCGGTCGGTGGAGCATTGCTGCTTGGCGAGGTGATGACGATGCGTGCCTACATGGGATGCGCGTTGATTTTCGTCGGTACGGTTCTCGCCCAACTTCCATCCAAAGCCCCTCATAAATTCTCGTTTTGGTCCAAAGAAGGGTGAATAATATACGAGTCTGTGTCAAGAAGCTAGAAAAGAATTGATACTCGTGCTCGAACTTAAAGGTATTTGTAAGGAATATAAGACCGGTGATTTCGTCCAGACGGCTCTCGATCATGTTGATTTGGTTTTTAGGGACAACGAGTTCGTCGCGGTTCTGGGTCCATCCGGTTCCGGAAAGACCACGCTGTTGAACGTTGTCGGAGGTCTTGATCATTTTGATTCCGGGGACCTGGTCATCGATGGCATCTCGACGATGGATTTCCTTGATCGCGATTGGGACGCCTACCGTAACAATCGGATAGGATTCGTTTTTCAGAATTACAATCTGATTCCGCATCTGAGCATTTTGGAGAATGTCGAACTCTCCCTCACCCTTTCCGGCATTGGAGCCTCCGAGCGTCGGCTCCGCGCCACCGAGGCTCTCGAGAAGGTCGGGCTGGGCGAACACGTGTCCAAACGTCCGAACCAGCTTTCCGGTGGCCAGATGCAACGTGTGGCCATTGCCCGGGCCCTTATCAATGATCCTGAGATAGTGCTTGCCGACGAGCCTACCGGAGCCTTGGACTCCGCCACCTCCACACAGGTCATGGATCTGCTCAAAGAGGTGGCACGCGACCGTCTGGTCATCATGGTCACCCACAACGCCGAGCTCGCCTACGAATACGCGACAAGGATCATCGGTTTCGCCGACGGCCATGTGGTGGAGGATTCCAATCCCTTCGACGTCTCCGACGCTCCTGCGCGTGAGGCGAAGGAGTCCCGCCGCACGTCGATGGGCTTTCTGACGGCCCTTGGTCTTTCCGCGCGTAACCTCATGACCAAGAAGGGGCGTACCGCCATGACGTCCTTCGCGGGATCCATCGGCATCATCGGCATC
>CAVBVU010000035.1:0-15034 GCA_963598975.1 Anaerovoracaceae bacterium | reverse complement strand
GCGTATTCGCACTGGGAGGAGCGTTGGTGATCGGCGCGTTGGGCAAGAAAGCCAGCCAACGCGAAATCGCCACCGGCACGGTACTTGCGTTCGCCACCGGCATGGGATTGTTCTTCGCACGATTGTCCAGCTCCGCATCTCAGCAGATGCAGTCGATCCTTTTCGGCTCGATTCTGACGATCACATCCGGGCAGATCGTCGGCTTCGCTTTGCTTGACGCAGTGCTGCTGATCGTATTGGCCGTGATTTACAGGCCGCTGCTATTCAGTTCCCTTGACGAACAGGTGGCACAGGCAAAGGGCGTGCCCGTGGGATTCATGAACGTCTGTTTTATGGTGATCATGGCCGGAGTGATCACCATCGCCGTTCCGGCCGTGGGCACACTGCTCATCTTCGCATTGGTCATCACCCCCGCCGCGACGGCCAACATCATGACCAGCTCGCCGTTCAAGGCGATACTCTGCTCGACGACGATATGTCTCATCTCCATCTGGGGCGGACTGGTGATTTCCGCGATGTTCCCCGCTCCCCCAAGCTTCATCATCGTGACGATTTCCACACTGTTCTGGGCCGTGGCCAAGATCTTCGAGACAAAGGCGAAGGACTGGCCATTGAAGGCACGTCCGATTCTGTGAGCATGTACCGCTTGTTTCCCGGGAACCTACCGGGAAATCTATTCGAGCGGTTCCACCAATGCGTTGGCCACGGCCGCGATGCCTTCACCTTCGCCGGTGAATCCCATGCCATCGGTCGTAGTGGCCGTCAGCGACACTTCGCAACCGATCGCGGCCGATAGCGCGCTGCACGCCTCAAGACGCCGACGTCCGATCTTCGGACGGTTCGCGATCACAACCACGCTGGCGCTTACCGGCCTGAACCCATTCGCGCGTAGATGCTCGACCGTAGCACGCAGCATCTCATCGCCATGTTTTCCCGCGCCCTCAGAAGACGCGCCGACACCGAACAACGTGCCAATGTCTCCCAGGTTCGCAGCGGACAGCAACGCGTCAATCAACGCATGCGCGGCAACATCGCCGTCGGAATCGCCTTCAATGCCATCACCATCCCAAAGCAAACAGGCAAGCCATAACGGCTTGCCTGAATCATGAGCGGCGAATCGATGGGCGTCAAAACCCTGTCCGATACGCATCGCGAACGCCTTACTTCTTCCTCGACTTCTTGCTTTCGGCCTCAACACGGGCCAACGTATCCATGGCGGCCTCCCGAGGGGCTTCGGTATGATGCTCCTCATCCCCCGGCTGGGCCGGCTCATATCCAAGATTTACATCAAGCAGACGCTGCGCCTCGCTTTCATCAAGATCCTCGGAAAGCGAGATCTCGGAAGTGAGGATGCTGCGCGCCTTGGTGAGCATACGCTTCTCACCGGCGGACAGACCATGTTCGTCAACATCCCTCTGGGCGAGATCGCGCACGACTTCGGCGATCTTGTTGACGTCACCGGTGGCGATCTTCTCGACGTTCAGCTTGTAACGACGAGACCAGTTCATTTCCTTCTCGATAATCGGAGTGCGCAGAATCTCAAAGACCTTCGCAACTTCATTGGCGTCGACGATGTCACGGACACCAACCTTCTTGGCATTGTCCACCGGAACATTGATGACCAGACCATCGGAAGACAACACCGACAGCTGCAGGTATTCGCGAGTCACTCCTTTTACAGTCCGTTCGGTGATGGCCTCTACCTTCGCAGCGCCGTGACGCGGATAGACGACCATGTCGCCAACCTTGTAACCCATGAATCCTCCGTAGAATCTTGCACAAAAACCCGAATTATTATGCCACTAGGGGCAGACTTGCCTAGAAACACGCGAAAAATCAAAAATAAAGCGCGACACGAAGCCATTTTTCGCCTTTTCGTGCTTACACTTTTGCCATGGTTACAGAATCCAAGATCAATGAAGATGTCGTTGCCGTTCCTGTAAATCAGGGCGACCTGGATGCAGTAAGCAACGGTACGTACTACAACCCACACGAAGTGCTTGGCGGGCACCTCGGTTCCGGCAAACATGCGGATGCCGTTACGATCCGCGTGCTGCGTCCTCTGGCGAAAACCGTGACGATCATCACCCAGGACGGCGAGTCCGAAGCCGAGCACGAACACAATGGTGTGTTCCGTGCCATCGTCAAGAGCGTTGAAACCGATGAGGGATTCGGGGTTCCCGACTACCGCGTGCGCGCCGAATACGAGGACGGCACGGTAATCGTCTCCGACGACCCATACCGTTATCTGCCCACCATCGGCGACATGGACACGTATCTGTTCGGCGAAGGACGTCACGAACGTCTTTGGGAGGCCCTTGGAGCCCATGTGCTGCGCTTTGACGACCCCATGGGCTCCTCCGACGGCAAGGACGGTGAGCCTTTGGAAGGCACCGCGTTCACCGTCTGGGCTCCGAACGCACATGCCGTGCGCGTGGTGGGAGACTTCAACGGATGGAACGGACGTACGCATGCGATGCGTGAGCTCGGATCCTCCGGCGTTTGGGAGCTGTTCGTCCCGGGCATCGGCGACGGCCAGATCTATAAGTACGAGATCCTCAACGCCAACAACGAGTGGACGATGAAGGCAGACCCGATGGAAAGGTCGCATGAGATTCCTCCGCGCACCGGTTCCATCGTCGTGGACTCGGCCCACAACTGGGAAGACGGCTCCTGGATGGAGAAACGCGCCGTCAGCGACCCGCACAACGGCCCTGTGAGCATCTACGAGGTTCAGGCCTCCAGCTGGCGCAAGGAGATCTCCAACTACCGCGAGCTCGCCGACGAACTCGTGCCCTACGTCCAGAAGGAAGGCTTCACTCACGTGGAGTTCATGCCCCTTGCCGAGCATCCGTTCTCCGGCTCCTGGGGATACCAGGTGACCGGTTATTACGCGGTTGACTCGCGCCTGGGCGGACCGGACGATTTCAAATACCTCGTGGACAAGCTGCATCAGGCCGGCATCGGCGTGATCATGGACTGGGTTCCGGCCCACTTCCCGAAGGACGCGTTCGCGCTGGGACGTTTCGACGGCACCCCGCTGTACGAGGATCCGGATCCGATGCGCGGAGAACACCCGGATTGGGGAACCTATGTGTTCAACTTCGGGCGCCGCGAAGTGCGCAATTTCCTTGTTGCCAACGCCTGCTTCTGGCTTGACGTGTATCATGTCGACGCCCTTCGAGTCGATGCAGTCTCCTCGATGCTGTACCTCGATTACAGCCGTGAGGACGGCCAGTGGCGTCCGAACATCTATGGCGGACGCGAGAACCTCGAAGCCATCGACTTCCTCAAGGAGGCGAACGCCACCGCATACAAGAACAATCCCGGCATCATGATGATCGCCGAGGAGTCCACCGCATACCCGGGCATCACCGCCCCCACGGATGCCGGCGGTCTGGGATTCGGCCTTAAGTGGAACATGGGCTGGATGCACGACACCCTGCAGTACCTGCACGAGGAGCCGATCAACCGCAAGTGGCATCACAATGAAATCACCTTTTCGATGGTGTACGCTTACTCGGAGCACTATGTGTTGCCGATCAGCCACGATGAGGTCGTATACGGCAAGGGTTCCGTCTTCGGCAAGATGCCCGGCAACGACTGGCAGAAGTACGCAGGAGTGCGCACCCTGTTCGCCTACCAGTGGGCGCATCCAGGCAAGAACCTGACCTTCATGGGCAACGAGTTGGCTCAGTACGGCGAGTGGGATCACGACGGTTCCCTCGATTGGGACGCCCTTGAGCGGCCGGATCATCAGGGCGTGCAGAAGCTTGTGGCCGACCTGAACGCGCTGTACAAGAAGTCTCCGGAACTGTGGAGCCAGGATTTCGATCCCGCTGGATTCCAGTGGCTCACCAGCGACGATGCCGACCACAACACGCTGAGCTTCGTCCGTATCGGCAAAGACGGCGAGCAGATGGTCGTGGTCGTGAACTTCTCCGGCGAAGCATGGCAGGATTACCAGGTGCCACTCACCAAGGGTGGCAAGTGGACCGAAGTGCTGACCACGGATGATGTGGTCTACGGAGGTTCCGACATTCACAACGGCACGTTCGAAGCGGTCGAGGGAGAGTATCATTCCCGCGACTGGTCCGCGAAAATCACCGTCCCGGCGCTTGGAGCAGTATTCTTGAAGCCGGAACTCTGAGAAAGGCGGAACGCTATGCTCAACTCATCAGCACAAACCACAGTAACCCCGCGCACCGTTTTGGTGGTCGAAGACGAGCCGACACTGGCCACCGCCATCGCACAGCGCATCACGGCGGAAGGTTGGACGGCGAGAGTCGCATCCGACGGCGCCAGCGCTGTTCAGGCGGCGGCCCAGTTGAGGCCGGACCTGGTGATCATGGATATCATGCTTCCCGTGATGGATGGTCTTGAGGCGACCAAGCGTATCGTCGCGGAGCGGCCGGTTCCAGTGCTGATTCTGACGGCGCGCGATGACGAGGCCGACAAGGTGATCGGCCTCGGCGCCGGAGCCGACGATTACATGACCAAGCCCTTCTCCATGCGAGAGCTTATAGCCCGATGCAAGGCGCTGCTTCGCCGCGTGGACAGGGCGAAAGTCATCGCAAAGAACTCCGAAAACGAAAAGTTGCTCGATTTCGGATCCTTGGTCATCGATCCGGCCCAGCGTATCGTCACCGTCAATGGCGAGCAGGTACATCTGACCCCGACGGAATTCGATCTGCTGGCCACGCTGGCGCGCAAACCGAAGTCCGTGCTTACCCGCGAGAAGCTGCTTGAAGAGGTGTGGGACTGGGTTGATGCGTCCGGCACCCGTACCGTGGATTCACATGTCAAGGCGCTTCGCCATAAGCTGGGTTCCCGCACCATCCGTACCGTGCATGGCGTGGGATACGCCTTCGAACCGCCGGAGCGGTAATAGGCTACCATTTGGTGGTATGCGTACTACCACCAAATCGACACCCAAATCGACATCAGGGCGTTCGGTCAATCCTTTGGATACCGAACGCCCTATTGGTTTGTTCTCTTCACTGAAAAACGAACTGAGTGTACTGATCACCCTTTCCACCGTCATCTCATTCATCATGGCATGGTTTCTGCTCAAGGCTGAATTAAGCGTCTGGCTGGCCATGCCGATCACGCTCGCCGTGGCGCTTGGCATCACCTACTTCTTTTCCAGGGGTCTCACTTCACCCCTTCGCGAGATGCGCCGCGCCGCCGAAGCCATGGCCGACGGCGACTACACCGTCCGAGTGCGGATCGATTCGAACAGCCGTGACGAAGTGGGGCAACTGGCGATCACCTTCAACGAGATGGCCGAAGAACTGCAGCATGCGGATCAAATGCGCCGGGACATGGTGGCCAACGTCAGCCACGAACTGCGCACTCCCGTCTCCGCGCTGCAGGCTATGGTGGAGAACATGGCCGACAGTGTGGTGGAACCGACGCCATCGAATCTGGAAAGCATCCTCAACCAGACGCATCGTCTCTCCGACCTGATAGCCTTCCTGCTCGATCTTTCCCGAATGGAAGCGGGCGCAGCAAGCCTGCAAATCGAAACATTCAACTTCTGCGAATTTATCGACGAAACCGTGGAGCCGCTGGAAATAGCCGACGCGGGCCATGCGCACAACATCGAGATGCACGTTCCGGACGATATCGAAATGGAAGGCGATCAGGACAGGCTCCGCCAACTGTTCACCAACATCATCTCAAACGCGCTCAAACATTCCGCAGACAACACCACCGTGCTCATCGAAGCTTACGAAAACAAGGACTTCGGAACAATCGTGACGAATGTCGTGAACTATGGATCGCAAATTCCACAAGAGGCACGTTCCGACATCTTCCGACGCTTCGTCAAGGGCAAGACCGGTCCAGGAACCGAATCGGGAGGCACCGGGCTGGGACTGTCGATCGCACGTTGGGCCGCGCAATTGCACGGCGGCTCCGTACGGGTCGTAGACGATCCACGTGGAGCGGATTTCGAAATCATCCTGCCGAAATACCACGTCTATGACAAATAATCGTCGTCCTGCGTTGGTCTGCCGCCCGGAGTGTGGGCCAACGCAAGCACCGTGACGACTTTCGCACCTGCCGATTGCAACGCATCCACACAGCGGCGCATCGTCGCGCCGGAAGTCACGATATCATCGATGAGAATCACCGTCGCATCCTGCACGTCAACACGGGAACGCACCGCGATGCGACCCTTCAATCGTTGCGTTCGTTGGGCGGTTCCCCTCATCTGCACCGATCGACTCGACACTCCCCTGCTCTCCAAGGCATCGCAGGCGATCACACGTCGTCCGGTACTGCGTTCAAGCGACGTTGCCAAGCGTCTGGCCACAGGCAGCATGTGACGCCTCCCCCGCCTGCGTATTGACGCCAACGAAGACGGGGCGGGAACGATCAGCACGTTTCCACCCCTATGCACGTTTCGGCGAATGAAATCGTTGATGCCCGATGATTCTGCAAGTGCGACCAACGCCTGGGCAAACGGCTTATCGCATTGTTCGTCGCCGTGGTCCTTCCACGATAGAATCGCACGTCTTGCATTGCCTTGGTACATCCCGCACGCGTACCATGATCCGATCTCCAGCGCATCCAACGGCATGGCGATCACCTCGCCGAACAAACGACTGCAGTCGGCACACAAAATCTCATCGGGCATATCACACCCGGCACATCCCCGCGGAAACAGCAGATTGACGACCATCATGCAAGCCGTCGTGACCGGACTCACGATGGAAAGCCGATCAGCCGCGCAGACAGTCGATGATTTCGGCGCACAGCTTCTCCGTATCCTCCGGTCCCGAGACCCTCACCGCCCGTGTGCCCGCTTCGGCCGCGGGATAGTCGTTGCCATCCGGGGTCATGCGATCGCCGATGAACACGATTTCGTCCACTGCGATGCCGAGTATGCCCGCAAGTTCACGCACCGCGAACGACTTATCGACGCCTTTCTCGGAAACATCGACGCTGGTGGAGCCACCGGGATGCACCTCAAGATGCGGAAGATCAGCGGAAACGGCCTGAGCGAGGCGCTTCTTCTTCTCGTTCGAAGGATCCCATGCCTCTTTGTCCTCCACCGGAGCCAACTGCCCCAAAGCGGAAAACGTGATCTGGCTCCCTCGATCCTCTATACGCTCACCCCATACCCGTTCGTTCCAAACGCCTTGTTCCCTGGCATTGCGCTCCAATGATTCCTTGGCTTTTCCACGGTCCTCATCGCTGAGATCACGTGCGAAGACCTGTCTCCAATCCCCGTCAATCCAACGGTAATACCGTGTTCCGCTGGTCGGCATGAGATGGAGATGCGACTTATCGGCCCGATCCGCCAGCATGTTCACCACCTGGCTTTGCACAAGGGCGTATTTCCCGCCGGAGATCACCGCGACGTCGATCATGGAAGTCAATGCGGAAAACAACCTGGCCATGTCGTTTTTCATCGGTTTTTTCGAACGGGCCAACGTGTTGTCGAGATCGAACGCAATCAAATGCGCTCCGGAGCATAAGTCGGCGACGTCCACGTCGCTCCACCAAGGCACCGAAATATCCGCCATGACCATTCCTTCCGCCCGAATCCAATGAACAATATCGTAGCCTAAGAACCGCGCGACGCCCTGATATGGTAGAAGCCATGCATCAACTTCCTTGGGAATCCACCGTATATAGAAATCGCCACGGACGTGGTACACGAACGCCCATGTTCGGCACGCGACTGCCCCGATACCGTACCAGAAGCGGCATGTTCGACGATATGGTGGTGGCTCAGATCCGCAGACTCAACGGGGCTTGGCCGGAGTTGGTGGCACCGGTCCAGTTTGCGGTGGAAGACGTTCCTCCGTCCGACCCTGCCCCGTGGGAGCCGAAACCGCGGCTGGGTTCGCAATCGTTCCCCGGCGACCACGGCGTTCCTCCCCGCATCGTGCTGTACCGCATGCCACTGCAGTCGCATGCACGCAGCCGCATGGATCTGCAGTTCGCGATCCGCGATGAAGTGGTTTCTCGCCTAGCTGAACTTTACGGGCGTCGTCCTGAGGAAATCGATCCCGAATGGGGCATGTGATATTAACGGACTACGGTCATATCATTATTGGAAAACACCGTTTCACGGGCTTCCTTGAGGCTGACCGCCTCCAGAATGGCGATTCCGGCCAGCTTCGCTTCGGAAACGTCCTGCTGTGCTATGCGTGCGTTCCACACCATGGCACCGTCCGGATCGCTTAGGCTGACGGCAGCCACATCGCCATCATTGATGTCGGAAAGATCCACCTCCGTAGACGCATTCGATTTCAAGGTGACGTCACGTTGATCAATCGGCTCGCCGTCCGCATTGTACGCCGTCAGCGTGGCAGTCTTCTCGTCATCCGTCATGTTGGCCACATCCACCACGGCGGTGGCTTGATCCGGTATGGCCATGGCGGAAATCGTCGTCGGTTCCACGGCATTGACCAAGGCGAAATCCGCCTGATCGTCATCACCGTCATCCGTGATCTTGGCCGCGGCGGAAATCGGCTCGTCAGCGCTTATGGAAAGGGCTTGGGTGCCCTCCGGAGCCTTCGACAAATTGATTACGGAGACCCTGCCGCCTTCAATCGTCTGTTGATTGGCTTGTGTGGCCCCCTTCTCCCCGATCCAAGAGACCGTCACATCCGTGGTCGTGCCCGCGTACACGTACACGATGGTCGAATCGCCTTCGGAAATGCCGGACAAGGCAAGGGTCTTGCCAGAAACGTTATTGGGGGACGAATAGTCTGACCCCTTTGACGTCAGCCCGTCCATATCGATGGTCCTCACCACGGCGGCAATGGGCGCATCCGTGCTCGACACGGATACGTACAACGCTTCCTGGTCCGAAGCCGCCGCCGCCAGGTTCATGACGGATTCCGTTCCGGCACCCACAGCCAAAGTCGAGCCGGTCGACAACGCCAGGGCACCGGACTTGTCCGCTCCCCAGATCTTCACGGTGACGGATGCCGCTTTGGATGAGGAATTGGCCACAACAAGCTGCTGCGTGGTTCCCGTTTTCGTGCCGGAGACAAGGAACGTCTGCTCAAGAGCCGGCTGGATGCAGGAGACCGCCGAGACGCCCTTCAGATCGCCGTCGGTGGCCCAGGACATCACCGAAGACACGGAACCAGTACCGTCCGTCGCGGACAGTAGACGCGTGTTCTGCAATTGCGAACCACCATCGACCGAACCCGATGCGATATACAGACTCTGCTGGGAATCGGCATCACGCTTCTCCACAGTCAGTGCCGAGGAATCGTCCTGAGCGCCGAAATCAAAGACCGACGAGCGGAACACCGAACCGAACGCACTGTATCTGGCCGAAGATGCGACGTTTCCGTTGGACGCCTGATATTCGCTGTCGCCATACGAATCGGTGTCGGCTATGGTCATTCGCGCAGGACAGTACGTCGACACCTGACGCGGGCTGACCGTGTGCGACACGGACGCGCTGGAAACCTCCGCGGAATCCGCCTTCAGCCAAGATGGTCTGAATATGCACGAACCAACCACCAGGGCCATGATAATCAGCATGGAGCAAATGGCCAGAACAACACGTACGGCCGTGTTGGAACGGGAATGACGGCTCATTATTCCTCCTACTTGTGACGACGGATACGCGGGAAAGCCACCAGGCAATACGCCGCAACGATGATTCCCATGCACCACAGCCATGCATGTCGCCATACGCTTGACGTTGCGACGTTCAGACCGGAGTCGTCGATCCGTTGAGTGGAAGCGTCCTGCACGGTCAATCGATAATACGTGCCTTCATCGGTGCTCACCACGCTTTGCGTGCCATCCGATGCGCTGATATTGGAATTAAGCTGGTCGCTTGCCTCTTCCTGAGCCTCGTTTTCGTCGGCGCGAACGACATAGATCCCTCCAAAGCCCAGTTCGCTGAGGCTGGTGATGGAATCCGCGTCGGCATTCGACAGCAGCTGCGCGCAGGCCTCGGCTATGGTCGCGGAGGAATCGTCGGTACGTCCGACGACCATTTCCACACGTTGGGCGGGCGAACTGTCAATCAGATCGCCTCGTTTGGTGCGCATGACGCTGTAATCGACGGAATCCACCGCTTCCGCACGCACGGCGAGTATGCGACGCCCCTCGCTTTGCGCAAGATAATCCGTGGCCACCATGGGCAGTCCGGCATCGCTCGTCTTCACTTGGCTGCGATCGCGAACGGCATAATCGCAAAACATGCAAAGCACCACCGAAAGGGTCATGAGCCCCACCAACAGGCCTCTTCCCACACGGACGGCCGCCGTCGATGGGGAGGTTTCGTCATGGCTGAGCTCAACATCGCCGGAGGCTCGTTGACGGAGCATGACGAAACGCTGCACGGCACCGCCCGCGACCATGCAGACGCATGAGAGCAATCCCAGCATCGCGAATGCGACGCCCGGCAGAACCGAACCGGCCACCGGGCCGTATTCGTCCACCGACACCGCAACGCCTTCGGAAACCAACGCCGTGACGAAACCCGCGATCGATGCGATCCACATCATACGGGACGCACGAAGCACAAACGGCAGAACAAGCGAGACCACAGCCAGCAGCACTGCGATCGCCAGCAGCACGATGGCCGCGTACTCCCCAATAAAGCCGTTCTCTAGGCTCAGCCCGAAAGCCCGGGACTGGACCTCCGAAACATTGCCGACAACGGGAGAACCGTCACGCTGCGAGGACGGCAACATCACACTGCCGAAAATCTGACGCCAGGTACCATCCGACGCGAAACGAACCGCATTGACCAAGGTGGGCGCGCAGACGAACGCCGCCGGAAGGGGGATCAACAGCAGGGACGCGCGACCGGAACGCACAAACAGCAGAAACGTCAGGAACGTCAGCATAAGCGGCAGCAGCAGCTGCGGTTCGGAAGCCACCACGGGAATGAAACACAACGCGGCGATCGCGGCGCTCTGCACGGACGCGTGGGGAACGACCAGATCCTCGGTGCGGTACATGCCCACGGCACGGAAGGCGAAGGCGAAGGCAGCCGGCAGGAACATCATCACCGTCATCATCGGCACGTCGGCGTTCTGATACACGCCCATGGAAACCGTCAAAGCAAACCATGTGAGGGCGCTCACGCAACGCACGGTGTCGGACCTGGTGAACACACCCGCCAACGCCCAGAACGACAGCACCATCAGCGGGGCGGACATGAAGAACACCAAGGAGACCGCGGAAGATACATGTCCTCCGGTGAATACCGAGAACACCAGCAGCGCCAGCAGCCACGGCGCGCTCGGAGCGCTGATTCCCGTTCCGGACGTGTACGCCCAGGAAGTGGTCGCGGCCTGCGCGAGCTGCGCGAAGCTCGCATCGGTGGGCAACAACGACTGCGCATAGATGGAAGCTCCGGAAACCGCCGAGCGCAACACGTCCCAATACGTGAACGCAACCCATCCGAACGCGAGCACGGCGGAACCCAGCGCGAAGCCCCATCGATGCAGAAGCCTCGCACGCAGATGAGCCTTCTCAAGAGGACTGAGCACCATGGTGTTGCGCTGGTCAAAGAACGCGTCGCGGCGATCACGCCATTGGCGAATCTGCTGACGCGAGGCCAGCAATGCCGACAACGACCGCAACGAGACCTTGCGTTGTCTGCGCAGCCTTGCCCTCGCACGCAACGCGCCGTGGACGTTCAACAACGACTTCCATGGCAGGACAAGCTCACAGCAGGCCCTATACGGCTGTTTGCGAGTCAAACACAGTATGCACATCCCCAAGGCTTTGAATATGGACAACAGCCACAGCAATGGCCACCAGGAACGATGCACGTCGGTGTAGTAATACTTCGCCCTCGCTTCGAGAACGGACATATACGAATCCACGCGAGCGGCACGGTCTTCGACCGGCTGTCCGTTTTTCGTGCGGATACCATCGAAACGCGCCCTTCTGTGGGCGATGCGCGCCTGAGGAACCACAATCACTCGGCCTCCGCCCACGCAGATGCGCCGGCACAGATCAATGGACTCGGCGAAGGTGCCGAACCACGGATCGGCGCCTTCCCAGGAGTGCAACGTCTGGAGCGGGACCAACGCACCGGCCAAGGAAACGGACATCACATCCTGACGGCCGTCATATTGCTCCTGATCCGGCTCGCCGTCCACCACCAGGGACGCGACGGTGTGACGTCCCGCGAACCTTCCCACGTTATGCAGGCTTTCTCCCTGCCAATCCAATTGCTTGGCGCCCAGCAGCGACGCGGTCGGCGTGTTCCTCCAAGCGTCCAGCAGATGTTCGAGGCACAGATCATCCGCCGGCCGCGAGTCGTCATGGAGCGTCCACAGGGCACGAATCCTGTGATCGGGGTCAATCTGCCTGAAAGCGCGGGACACCGCGTCCGAAAACGAGGCGGCGCCCTTCACCGCAACCAGCACGACACGCACCGTTTTGCTTTCGGGCATCTGTGTGATGACACCCGCCGGAGATGGAATCACTTCGAAGGTCAATTCCATCGGCTGCCGCACCTGCCCGGCGCAATCCGCCACAATGATGGTTCCCGGCAGCACACGTTGCGCGAGCACCGCCGCGAATGTGGAAGGCAGAAAACGCACATCATCCTGCACAGTGATCACAGACGCGACCGACGGGTCAACATCCTGCCTGTGCGAATACGGCCTGCCGTTGAGTTGCTCGGTCACGATTCTTTGAATATCGCTGCTGGCAATTGAATTCATAGACTTAAGTGTACGCACGGGCCTTGCCGTACGTCACGCCCGCTCCTTATGTTCCTTCTTATACCGACGACGTTCACGCTCGCTCATTCCACCCCAGATACCGAAACGCTCATCATGGTCGATGGCCCATTTCAAACACTGTTCGCGGACTTCGCACTGCGCGCATACGCGCTTCGCATCTCTGGTGGATCCACCTTTTTCAGGGAAAAAAACCTCCGGATCGGTCTGTGAGCACAATGCCCTGTGTTGCCAGGACACATCATCATCCCGCTTGAACAACCCCCACAGTTCGGCAAGCGGATCTTCGGAAGGCTCATTCATCACACCCCACATGCGCCCTTCCTCTCCTACATGTGTACATCAAGCATGGATTAGATTACACATATGCGAATTGCTTTTGTCAAATTTTGCCGTGTCAATAACCCGTATCGCCCAATGATTATGCTAAAGGCCCAATACACCGTCCATGCGGTTTCAGTCGGATTCAGTGAAAATTCAGGCAACGCCCCTATATTCCCTTGCTTTGGTACTGTTATGGTCTAGGAGCGCCTGTTGACGGCGCAAGTAATTTGAGAAACAGGAAGGCAACACCGTGACAAACTCCCCCACCGGCAACAAGCTTCCTAATATCAACGGTTTGCGCGATGTTCAGCCGAGGCACAGCCTTGGATACCGCGTACAACATCGAACCAGAACCGTGGTGGTCTCCATCATCACCGCGATGCTGGTGTTCTCCGGAACCGCGGCCGCAGCCACCTGGATGGACGTGAACAGCATCATTCAAGACAACAAGGTCGCGGTCATCAGCCAAGGCTCGCTGAACTCCGATGAATCAATCATCGATCCGAATTCCGGCAAACCCATCGAATTCGTGGTGATCGGCCAGGATTCGCGAGACGGCGATGAGAACCTGTCCATCGGCGGCGGCGAAGACACCGAAGGCAACCATCAGGCCGACACGACCATGGTGGTGCAGATCTCCGCAGACCGTTCGACGATCAATCTCGTTTCCATTCCGCGCGACTCACTGGTCGACGTGCCGCAATGCGTCACCTCGAACGGCACCATCCCCGCCCAGTACAACGTGATGTTCAATTCGATATTCGCCGGAGCCTACAGCACCGGCGGCGACCTCGCTTCGGCCGCCAGCTGCACGTTGAACGCGGTGAACAGCCTCACCGGCCTCGATATCCAGAACTTCATCGTCGTGGACTTCGCGGGATTGGTCAAGATGGTCAACGCCATCGGAGGCGTTGACCTGTGCGTGTCCCAAGACATCGACGACCCGTACACAGGCCTTCAACTGACCAAGGGCCTGCAGCATCTCGACGGCCTTCAGGCCACGCAGTACGCCCGTACCCGATATTCACTGGGCGATGGATCGGACACGGCAAGAACCACACGTCAGCAATATCTCATCAAACAGCTGATGAACCAAGCTTTGAGCAAGAACCTGTTTACGGACGCGTCCCAGCTGTATCAGCTGGCCAAATCGGCGTTGCAGTCGCTGAGCATCTCCCAGGGCATGGCGGACACCGCCGCGCTGGCAGGCCTTGCCATGAGTCTGAAGAATTTCAATCTGACCAACCTCAATTCGCAAACCGTGCCTGTGGTCGCGGCTCCGTCCGATCCGAACCGCTCGGTGTGGGCGGACAATGCCGATGAATTGTGGGCCAAGCTACGTGAGGGAAAGCCTCTCTACGGTTCCGACGATTCCACGGAGTCCACTGAATCCACCGACAGCACCGCGGAATCCACCGAAGCCGACGCCGGTACCGCAGATGAATCCACACAGACCGATGGCTCCGACACCCAAACCGAGGCCGCCGAGACGCCCGACCCCAACACCGGCCTGATCACGCGTGCGGACGGCACACTGATCGATCCGAATACGGGAGGAACCGTCGACCCGGAGGATGGATCCATCCACGATGCGACCACCGGCCAGTACATAGGCATCGCCGATCGTTACCTTAACGTAACGATATGTGCAGTTCCGGCAGAGAACTGAACCGAGACCGACTGATATCGTCCCTGCACGGTGCAGACAGTGTAGGGACGACTTTTTTGGAGGAAGAATGAGCGAAGAGACCGACGGCGCGATGGGATCGCCACCGAGCTTTACGCCGGCTGCCGGACGTAAGAAGTCCGCATCGCAGCCGGCGGCCGGAGCAACATCATCCGCACGTGGTGCCGGACAGAAGGTTCCCAGCTTCTCGCCAGCGGTCAAGCCTTCCCGTGCACCATCACGGCAATCTTCCGCCAAGCAGATCTCCCGAACCACGGGAGCGGCTTCCAAAGCCAATCCCGTGAAGGCATCCACGAACGATGAGCCAAGAAGCTTTCGTCCCTCATCC
>CAVBVU010000034.1:0-15310 GCA_963598975.1 Anaerovoracaceae bacterium | reverse complement strand
CTTGGAGCTGGCCTCGGCAACGAGGCCATGCAAGCGACCTTGGCTTAGCGATAAAAACTAAAACAAAGTCACTCACAACGGAATATCGGTGCGGTGTTTGTCGGGGATGCCGAACGCCTCGCGCGCGACCTATGGGCCGTGTTCCCTGGCTTGCCCTTGCTTTCGTGTGTGACGGGCTTGTCTGGGCGGGTGTGGCCACCTCATCCAGTCCCCAACCGGGAGATATGACCGTATTTCGCGGGTTGTGGCTGGAAGGGGGTATGCTTCGTTGGGTCTTTCGTCTTCCATGCTGTTTAGGAACGGCCATTTTCCAACGATTTATGATTTTGGTGTCGGAAAGGTCTGTGTCCAAGCCGGCCCCAACCGGGAGATATGCCCGTTTTCTTGAAGTTGTGGTTGGAAAGGGGTGTGTATTGTCATGTTCCGTTTCTTTTGTCTGACACGGGAATGGCGGAATTCCAACGATTTGTGATTTTGAAGTCGAAGCGACCCGCGTTCGATCTGGCCCCAACCGGGGAGATATGCCCGTTTCTTGCCGGTTGTGGCTGAGGAGGGGTGCGTCGCGCTGACTTACTGACTGTCAATTTGATGCTGTCGTCGTACGGACCTTGATGTTCGTCATCAATTTCTTGGGATTCGGATTGATCGCATACGCTCTAACCGAGATTATGCGCAGACTGCGATTGTCTTTTGTGGTCGGGGAATAACGAATCACCCACCCCCATGCTTTGGTACAGATGAGGATGGGGGATGTTGTCTGACATCGCGAGGTCCCGAGGTGGACTCGGGACCTCACGAGTAATCAGGCCGTCAAGGGGCCGAACAGATGCTCGTGCAGTGCGGGACGCATCACATTGTCGAAGTCGCCGGATTCAGGGCATTGGACGGCGACGACCAATCCTAGTTTCGGAAGCACGGTGGTGATCTGGCCGTACGCGCCATCGGCACGATACGCGCCGTCGTACGGAGACATCCAGAACTGATAGCCGTAACCGCAGGTCCAGATATTGTCATGCGGCGTTTCGATCTGCTTGGCGGATGCGGCGTTCACCCACGACTCGCTCACTATGCGCTCGCCATGCCAAGTACCGCCATTCAGATACACCTGGCCGAGCTTGAGCATGTTTCCGAGTTTCATGAACATGCCTGATCCTGCGGTCGGATGCCCCTGCGGATCGCATTCCCAAAGAGGCCAGCCCTGGTCCATGCGTGAGAAAACCGTGCGATACAGGTATTCGCCAAGATGTTCGCCGCATGCCTTCTCAAGCATCCGGCCCGCCAGGTACGAATCGGCGGATGAATAGCAGAACGCGCTGCCCGGCTCCACCTCAACCTTCCTGGAGAACATGTACGCCAGATAATCCGGCGCTCCCACGCCGCCGCGACGGTCGGGATTCATAAGATACGCGTGATTGAATCCACTTGACATGGTCAACAGATGACGCAACGTGATGTCAAACAGTTCCGGCTGCGCATCGGCCGGCACATATTCCGGGAAAGCATCCGTCAGCTTGTCGTCAAGCCCCAGAATCCCCTCATCGACGGCGATTCCGATGGCGGTAGACACATAGCTCTTCGTATGGGAGTAAATGTTGCGTTCCTGATCAGGCGTGAAATGGTGCTCCGCGATGACCGAATCGCCATCGGCGATGGCCACCGCTTCGATCGGCAGATCATCGCTGTCGACGAGATTCACGAAATCATTGAAGATGGTGACGGCGTCCATAAGAATCTCCTTTGATGCCACGGGAAAGCACAGGAATGATTATAGCGACGTCAAACGATTTTCAGCAGGGATATCGTGTTGTCACGGGTTGCAGATGGCCGGAATCGTACGTGGACGTCGACGCCAAATGCAAGACGGACGCTTGACGGTCATTGGCATACACTGCCCGGTACATATAGATACCCGGAGGAATGGTATTCCGCGGTGGCCGCGAACTCCGCGGGCGTGCACTGCCCGGCATGTATGGATACCCGATGCGGGCATGCGCTTCAGATGATGATTCCCTCGCAATGATCGACCTCATGCTGAATGATCTGCGCGGTGAAACCGGTGAACGTGGCATGGCGCTCGCGGAATTTGCGGTCGGAATACGTCACTTCGATGCGCTGGTGACGTACGGTGTGGCGTTCTCCCTGAAGGGAAAGACATCCTTCGGTGGTGTCGAACGCGCCGTCTCTCGCGGTGATTTCGGGATTGAACATGATGAAGATGCGGCCGCCGAAATCCTCATCCACGAAGGCGATGATGCGCTTGGAAACGCCGATCATATTCGCGGCCATGCCGACGCAGCCATCGCGGTGCGCTTCGAGGGTGTCTTTGAGATCCTGGGCCATGGCGAGATCCTCATCCGTGTTCCGTGCGTCCTGGGAAGGTTGCTTCAAAAACGGGATGGACGTCATGATTGCTTGCTGCATGCCCTGCTCTTTTCCTCTCTGTGTGACGATTTCTTCGTTGGTGTGTATGGCGTGGTGTGTATGGCGTGGCGCGTTATATCGCTTATAGATGGCGAATCTACCTTGTTAAATGGCATGTCCGCGTTGCGTTGGGAATGGTATCCGCCGTCTATACGCGCACTGCCGTCAACGCTGGTAGGTCCAGCGCCCGTTTAGCATGGTGCCGACTATATGTTCGGGCATGCCCTGCATGGATTCTGGGATGCCGGCGGTGCTTGGATCGCAGTCGAGCAGCACCAGATCGGCATCGTCCCCGACCTGCGGATTCGTACGTCCTTGTGCGGTGGATGACGCAAGAGCGCTTTTGAAGTCAAGACATTGTTCCGGCTGGAACGGTTCCCGGTCGGAGCTTTCCGTGCCGAACGCGGCGGCGGAAATCGCCAGCCAAGGATCAAGGGGCGCGACCGGAGCGTCGGAACCCATGAGGAGTTTCGTTCCGGCCTTGCGTAATGCGTTGAACGCGTAGGGAACCCCGGCCGGATCGCCCCAGAAGCGCGTGATGACATCGCGGTCATCCATGGCATGCTGCGGCTGAATGCTTGCGGCAAGTCCGAGCCGCGCCAGTCTTGGAATGTCGTTTTGCTTAAGCATCTGGGCATGCTCGACGGAACCGTGGGCGTGGGCACGTTCCGCGCAGTCGAGCACGATGGTGTTCGCCTCGTCTCCGATGGCATGGCAGGCGATGTCGAAGCCATGTTCGGTGGCCAAGCGCATGTAGGATTCGATTTGCTCCGGCGTATAGCTCAGGGTTCCGAAGGTTTCCGGAGTGATGCCGGAGTACGGTGTGGAGCAGTAGGCAGAACGAGTGTTCAACGAGCCGTCCGAGATCATCTTCATCGCGCCGACGTGACCGAGTCCATGGCTTCCTGGCAGCTCGTCTCCGGTGTGCCACCCGTCGTCGATGGCCTGCTGGAGACGTTCGGGATATACTCCGGCCTGAACGCGAAGGCCGTCGAGCCCCTGTTCGAACCGGCTGATCCAAGTGTCGATGTTTTCGGCCATCTCATAGTCGCGTATGCCGACCACGCCCTTGCGGGCGGCATCGAGCTCGGCGTTGCGCAGAAGCTTCGCCAATTCGGCTTGCGCGGCCGGGCCGGCGCTGAGTTTGTCGTAGGCGTCAAACCACTCCAGTTCGCCCACCAGACCGGATTCATCCGCATGAACGCCGAGCTTTGCGGCCGCGGCGGAATTCACCCAGCCGCAATGCATGTCGGCGCTGGAAAGCGCGACCGGCTGATCTTCCGCGACCGCGTCGATCGCGGCCAATGTCGGCTGCGCGTCGTCGGCCCACAGGGAGTGTCTGAACCGCATGCCGACCACGTATTGATTCGGATCGAGCGTGCCGGCCGCGCGTAGCGCGTTCAAATGTCCGCGAAGCATGTCGAGGGCATCTTCGGCGCTGCGCGCTTCAATCAGATCGAGCCGTCCCAAGGTATACGCCCACTGTGTGAAATGCGTGTGGTTGTCCCAGAGTCCGGGAATGACCCATGTGCCTGAAGATTCGTCGGATGGGCTGATTTTGGTGATCCGACCATCTTCGATCTCAAGATCGACTGACGTGTCCGCGCCTACGAATCGCAGACCTTTCAGACTTGTCTTCGTGTCCATGCGTCCTCTTTTCCGTTGGACTGTTTCCGCATTCGCCGCCATCTATGAGCGAGGTGGCAAGCGAGAATGGCGTGCTATCTACTGGATGGAGGCCAATGCCTGGTCGAGGTCGGCGATGATGTCGGCCGCGTTCTCGATGCCGCAGCTCAGGCGAACCAGATCGATGCCCACGCCGGCTTCCTCGAGCTGTTCCTCGGTGAGCTGGCGATGCGTGGTGCCTGCCGGATACAGTGTGCAGCTGCGTGCGTCGGCCACATGCGTGGCGATGGACACCATCTTGAGGGCGTCGAGGAACGCCGAGACCTTCTCACGGCCGCCGGGCACCCCGAAGGAGATCACGCCGCAGGTGCCGTTCGGCATGTACTTTTCGGCCAATGCATGGTACTTGTCGTCTTCGAGGCCGGGATAGCTCACCCAGCTGATGCGCGAATCGGCTTCCAGCCACTTGGCCACGGCCAACGCGTTTGCGCAATGGCGTTCCATGCGTACGCCCAGCGATTCCATATGCATGCCCATGATCCACGAGTTGATCGGCGCCGGTGTGGAACCGAAATCACGCATGAGCTGCGCGGTGGCCTTGGTGATGTAGGCGGCCTTGCCGAATTCCTTCGCGTAGGTCACGCCGTGGTAGGAGTCGTCCGGCGTGGTCAGTCCCGGGAATTTCTCCGCATGCGCCATCCAGTCGAAGTTTCCGGAATCCACGATCGCGCCGCCCACGCAGGAGCCATGGCCATCCATGTACTTGGTGGTGGCGTGGGTCACGATATCCACGCCGTATTCGAACGGACGGCAGTTGATCGGCGTCGGGAAGGTGTTGTCGACGATCAGCGGCACGTTGTGGCGGTGCGCGGCGTTCGCGAACTTCTCGAAGTCCAACACGATGAGCGCCGGATTGGAGATCGATTCGCCGAACACGGCCTTGGTGTTCGGCTGGAACGCGGCCTCCAGTTCCTCTTCGGTGCATTCGGGGCTCACGAACGTGCATTCGATGCCCATCTTGCGCATGGTCACGTTGATGAGGTTGAAGGTTCCGCCGTAGATCGCGGAGGATGCCACGATGTGGTCGCCGTTGTTGCAGATGTTGAACAGCGCGAAGAAGTTGGCCGCCTGTCCGGAGGAGGTCAGCATCGCGGCCGCGCCGCCTTCCATCTCGCAGATCTTCGCTGCGACGGTGTCGTTGGTCGGGTTCTGCAGTCGGGTGTAGAAGTATCCGGCTTCGGACAGGTCGAACAGGCGGCTCATCTGCTCGCTGGACTGGTATTTGAAGGTTGTTGCCTGAATGATCGGGGGAGTGCGGGACTCTCCGTTGCCCGGCTGGTAGCCTCCTTGTACGCAGATGGTATCGACGTTTTCGCTCATGGTTTCGTTCTCCCTTCGAACGTCTTCGCGTTATGTGAGATGCAACAAACAAGGCCACTCTATCATTGCGCTGGAATCAGGCCATTTTCCAACCGAAACGCCGAATAGTTCAACGAATTGACAAATTTAGGTAGATGAATTTATTATGTAGGCAAGACGGGCGGAAGTCCGCCGCGAGAAAAGCTTCGAAAACCAAAACCAATAGCAAAGGAGCACCCCATGGGTCTGTGGGATATCGAGAAGATTCCGTATGTCGGTCGCGAAAAGGGACCGGAAGAGGGCCTTGCCTTCCATTACTATGACGCCGACAAGGTTGTCGCCGGCAAGAAGATGAAGGACTGGCTGCGCTTCGGCGTCGCTTGGTGGCACACCTTCGATCAGGAACTCGTCGATCCGTTCGGCACCGGCACCTCCCAGCGTCCGTGGTACGGCAAGTACTCCAACGAGATGGATCAGTCCCTGGCCAAGGTCGACTACGCATTCGAGTTCTTCCAGAAGCTCGGCGTCGAGTACTTCTGCTTCCATGATCGCGACATCGCTCCGGAAGGCGACACCCTGCGTGAGACCGATGCCAACCTCGACAAGATCGTCGACAAGATCGAAGAGAACATGAAGGCCACCGGCGTCAAGCTGCTGTGGAACACCTCCTCCCTGTTCACCAACCCGCGCTTCGTCTCCGGCGCTTCCACCTCCCCGTTCGCTGACATCTTCGCCTACTCCGGCGGCCAGCTGAAGCACTCCCTCGAGATCGCAAAGCGCCTTGGTGCCGAGAACTACGTGTTCTGGGGCGGCCGTGAAGGCTACGAGAACCTGTGGAACACCCAGATGCAGCGTGAGCAGGCTCATATGGCCAAGTTCTTCCACATGTGCCATGAGTACGCTCAGGAGATCGGCCTGGATGCCCAGTTCCTGATCGAGCCGAAGGCCAAGGAACCGACGATGCACCAGTACGACTTCGATGCGTCCACCGCGATCGCCTTCCTGAAGACCTACGACATCGACTTCATGAAGCTGAACCTGGAGGGCAACCACGCCAACCTGGCCGGCCACACTTACCAGCACGAGATTCGCACCGCCCGCGAAGCCGGCGTGCTCGGCTCCCTCGATGCGAACCAGGGCGACAAGCTCATCGGCTGGGATATGGATGAGTTCCCGACCGACCTGTACGAGACCTCCACCGTCATGTGGGAAGTCCTCGCCGCAGGCCAGATCGGTCCTCACGGTGGTCTGAACTTCGACGCCAAGCCGCGTCGTACCTCCTTCTACGCCGAGGATCTGTTCCGCTCCCACATCGCAGGCATGGACGCCTTCGCCGCCGGCCTCCTGGTCGCCGACAAGATGCACGAAGACAAGTTCATCGAGAACCTGCAGGCCGAGCGCTACAGCTCCTACGACTCCGGCATCGGCGCGACCATCGAAGATGGCACCGCGACCCTGGCTTCCCTCGAAGAGTATGCCCTGGATATCCCGCAGGCCAAGCTCATCGAGGCCACCAAGTCCGATCACCTCGAGTCCGTCAAGGCCACCATCAACAACTACATCGTTGACGCGCTGGCTGAGGCCTGATCCAAGGGTGAATTTCACACCAATCCTTGATTCATCACTGGATTAAACAGCGGGCCCGGCTGTAACGGGGCCAACAATGCAACGGGTCGGGGAGTCAATCTTCCCGACCCGTCTCCTGATACTTTCCTTTCCTGACTCCTTCCATGAAGGTCGCCTGTAAGCATTGTGGCTTGCGGGCGATTTTCTGTTTTACGGGAAAAACGAAAATTTCGATTTCCGCACTTCGGTTCGCAAAGGAGCGATTCATGACAGCCGAGACGATTACCGTCGCCAATCCGATCCTCAACGGCATGTATCCGGACCCCAGCTGGATCTGGGACGATTCGAAACAACGGATAACACTCGTCAATTCCTCGTTCGAACTCGTTCCCGGCCTGCCCATCCATGTTTCCGATGATCTTGCGCACTGGACGCATGTCTCGGATGCCATCGATCCGGACATGGCACGCCGTCTGCTCATCCCGTTCGTGGAGGATTCAGGCGGTGTCTACGCTCCCACATTGCGCAAGATCGCAGGCAAATACGTGATCGCGTGCACCATAGCACGTATCGATACGAACAAAGCGGTCGAATCGGGATGCTCGCAGGAAGAGTTGGAGAAGGTACGGCTTGCGGACGGAAACTTCATCATCGAGGCCGACGATATTGAGGGACCTTGGCGTGGGCCGTACTGGATTCAAGGCGCGGAAGGCATCGATCCAGATATTTTCGAGGATTGCGACGGATCCGTGTATTGGACGCAAACCAGACCTGCCGTTTTCCCCCAGTGGGAAGGGCAGACCGAGGTCTGGACCCAACGCATCGATCCGCGAACCTGGACTCTGGTCGAGGGTGAGAGGTCCATCGGTTGCGCAAAGACCGTCATCTGGCGTGGCTATGGCATGGAGGCGGTGTGGGCCGAAGGTCCGCATCTGTATCGCATCGGCGACTACGTGTATCTATTGACAGCCGAGGGAGGCACGAGTTTCGAGCATAGCGAGATGGCCATGCGCATTCATGCTCCGAATGGATTGGCCGAGGCGTTCGCGGAGTATGAGCGTGTAGTGGTCGAAGCAGGGGAGGACGTTCCGCACGTACGGGAGGGGGAGCGTTGTTACTTGGGTGATACGGTCCGTGCGTTCCATGCCGACAAGAAGAATCCGATACTCACCCATCGTCATCTGGGTATGGCGGAACCCGTGCAGTGTGTGGGGCATGGCGATCTACTGCATCATCCGCGATTCGGCTGGTGGATGGTGTGCCTGGGCGTGCGGGAGACGCACGGCCCCAATCCCGGTGAGTTGCTGAGCTATCTGGGCAGGGAAAGCTTCGTCACGCCCGTGCGTTGGGAGCATAATCCGACGGACTGGAAGCTACATGGAGACGGCATGCCTACGCCGCCGAAAGACGATCCCGGTTGGCCTGTGACATGCGCAGGCATTGGCCGTCTGCCTGATGAGGTCTCGATGACGATGGATGGGAAAGGATGTCCCGAAATCGCGGTTCGTGCGGGAATTTCCGTTTCTGAACCGGCTCCAGTGGTGCTGGACGTGCGGCGCTGCGATGAATCCGCCGTTTTCGTGCGTGACGATAGGGATGTGCGGTATTGGCGAATGCCGCAACTGCCGTGCCTGATGCCGCTGCCGGATTCCGGTTCCCTGATCGTTCGGCAGGATAGCGCCAATTATGCGATATTCGCGTCGCGCAATGGCATTGTCGAGGTCCGGCTTTGCTCCGTTGGCGATGAGGGCGAAATTTCCCGAATTGAGATTCCGGATGGCGATTCGTCCCGTATCGCGGTGCTGTTTGCCGGCAATCGTCTTGCGATCGTTGCTTGTGCGGATGAGCAGGTAGACGATTCGTCCGCCTTCCAGGATATGTGCCGAAATACGTATCAGGATGCGTGCGCCGGCGTATGGAAGGTATTGCACGATGTCGACGCACGATTCCTGAGTACGGAATGGGCGGGCGGCTTCGTGGGATGCATGGCCGGACTGCTTCCGGACTGATCTCCGGAAGATAAAACAGTCGGAGGGCGGGACGGGTAAGTGTCCGTCCCACCGATATCCCACTCGAGATTCCATTTGAGAGCCTGCCCAAGAGCTCGCGCGAACGCGTTTCCAGTCGCTTCTCTGGGCTGTTACTCCTCAAGCCTTTGCGTGCTGTTGCGGACCACCAAGGACGTCGGCAGGATGACGTGCGGTTGCAGAACGTCGTTGGTGGTCAGCGCCTCCGCAAGCATGCGCACCGATGTTCTGGCCATGTCCTGCAACGGCTGGCGAACGGTGGTGAGTGCCGGTCCGAGGAAGGACGCCGTCTGCACATCGTCGAATCCGACGACCGACAGATCTTCCGGAATGCGCAATCCCAGCTGTCGGGCCGCCTCGTACACGCCCATGGCCTGCAGGTCGCTGCCTGCGAAGATGGCGGTCGGCCTGTGCGGGTGCTCAAGCAGGGATATCGCCTGCGCGTAGCCTCCCGAAGTGGTGAAATCTCCCTCGGTGATTAGCTCCGGGTCGGCCGTGATGCCCTGTTCCGCCAATGCGGACGTGTAGCCGTCGAGTCGGGCCTTGGAACACATCATCTCCTCCGGCCCGGTGATGATGCCGATGCGTTTGTGTCCCAATGCAAGCAGATGCCGTGTGGCGATCACGCCGCCGGTCCAGTTGTCGGCCTGCACCGACAATGTGGTCGGGTCCGGGTCGCCGAACGGGTCGAACAGTACGAATGGAATGCCGCGCGAATGCAGTTTGTCGCGCTCGATGCGCGTCAGGCTGGAGAACACGAGGATGGCCCCGTCCGTCTGCCTGCGCAACATATTGTCTATCCATGACGAGTCGGGGTGCTGGCGATTTCCACCTTCCGTGGTGACGATGCTCATGTCGTGCAGTTTGGCTTCTCGGATCGCGCCACGCATGACCTCCATCGCCCATACGTTTTCGAAATCCTGGAAGACGATTTCGATCATCTTCTGTTTTTTGCCGGGGACGGCCTTGCGTGAGTATCCGTATTTTTTCAAAGCCACGTTGATGGTCTGGCGCGTTTCCTCCGATATGTCCGCGCGCCCGTTGAGGGCTTTTGACACGGTTGCCAGGGAGTAGCCCGTTTCTTTGGCTATGTCGGTCAAACGGATGGATGATTTCTTGGTTGACTTGTTTGTTCCGGATGCCATGTTTCCCCCTTTCGTTTTCTATCATACGTGGAAAAATCAGCGAAACTTTCGGTTTTCGATTTTCGAAAGTTTCGGAAAAGAAAATCTGTCTAAAAAGGTTGGAAATTCAAGAAAAAAAGCTTAGTAAGTTGATTTAACGAATAATTTGACGCATAATATTTTCGTAGTTTATAGTGGTTGTACAACGAAAGAGAATGAAAGTTTCGAAACGAAATCAAGGGCTGATTTCGCTCAACGAAAACGCTGGTCGACATGGCGACTACGAAGTCGCGGGACATCTCCGTCGTCGAACCGCTTGTTCTCAGGGTTGTCATCATTCGCCGATGATGAGTGGAAAATTAAGGAGAAGACAATGAAGTTCAAAGCCGTCGCAGCCGCCACGCTTGCAGTGGCCACCATGGTGGGCATGTGCGCATGCGGATCCAGCAATAGCGCCAAGGATGAAAACACCATCACGTTCTGGCACAACGCCACAGCAGGCACCGGCAAGCAGTATTGGGAGGACCTCGCCGCTTCCTTCGAAAAGGAGACGGGTGTCAAGGTCGAGATCCAGGCCATCCAGAACGAGGATTTCGAAGGCAAGCTGACCACCGCCATGCAGGATCCGTCCTCCGGCCCGGACGTGTACATGGCGCTGAACGGCGCCAAGACCAAGGATATGATCGATGCGGGCCAGGCCATGGACCTGACCGACAAGATCAGCGACACCGTCAAGACCCAGATGGCCTCCTCCGTGAAGTCCTTCACCTATGACGGCAAGGTGTATGGCGTGCCCGTCACCGTTCAGCCGGGCGGCATCTGGTATTCCAAGGACCTGTTCGAACAGGCCGGAATCACCGAAGTGCCGACCACCTTCAGCGAACTGAAGGCCGACATCACGAAGCTGCGCGACGCGGGAATCGAACCGATCGCGCTCGGCGGCAAGGACGCTTGGCCGGCAGGACATTGGTATTACTGGCTTTCGCTGCGCGAATGCTCCACCGACGCATATGCCAAGGGCGTCAACGACAAGGACTTCTCCGACTCCTGCTGGACCAAGGCCGCCGAGGATCTTCAGGATCTGCTCGACATGAACGCCTTCAACGAAGGCTTCCTGACCACCACCGCGCAGCAGGGCGCAAGCTCCTCCGCAGGTCTGCTCGCCAACCACAAGGCCGCCATGGAACTCATGGGCACCTGGGAACCGGGCGTGGTCAAGGATCTGACTCCTGACAAGACCGCGATGGAAGACCTCGGATTCTTCGCATTCCCGACCGTCGACGGCGGCAAGGGCGAGGAAGGTGCCCTGATGGGCGCCGCCACCGGCTTCTCCGTCAACCCCGAGGCTCCGCAGGCCGCGGTCGACTTCGTCAACTACATGGCGGAGAAGACGAACCAGGAAGAGTACGCCACCGCATTCAGCACCATTCCGGCATCCTCCGAGGCTATGGACTCCGTCACCGACGAGAACCTCAAGCAGATCATCGAAGCCTTGAACAGCTCCGACGACATGCAGCTGTGGATGGATACCGCGCTTGGCGGCAATATCGGCAACGCGCTCAACTCCGCCGTGGTGAGCCTGCTTTCCGGCCAGGGCTCGGCCGAAGACATCGTTAAGGCGATGGAGGACGCGGCAGCCAAGGGCTGATCGCGCAACTGCAACTGACGTAAGTCATATCCAAGGCCGGGCGGAAGGTCCGTCCGGCCTTGTTCTTTTCGCACAAACGACTTGGTGGAGATAATAATGGCGACTCAAAACAACAATGGGGCGACGCCGAAGGCACGCAGGATCAAAGGCGTGTCCGGTGGCAAAGCGCGTCGCAACGCAGAAATATTCATCCTATCCGCGCCCGCGATCCTTCTGTTCGTATGCTTCGTAATCCTTCCGATTATTCTGGGCGCGTACTACGGCTTCTACCAGTGGAAGGGATACGGATCACCTTCCGAGACGGGCAAGTTCGTCGGATTCCAAAACTACATCACGGCGCTGAAGGATTCCGCCTTCCAGTCCGCCATCCTGCACACGTTCGAAGTGGTCGTCGGATCCCTGGTGATCCAAGCTCCGCTCGCCATTCTCTTCGCCCTGCTGCTCAATCAGAAGTTCAAGGGACGCGGACTGATCCGTACGCTCATCTTCGTGCCGTACGTCGTCTCCGAAGTGATCGTCGGCACCGGTTGGAGCCTGCTGCTGCAGAAGAAGGGTGCCATCAACGAGATTCTCGCCAACTTCGGCATCGACGGACCTGACTGGTTGGCCGATCCGAAGATCGCAATGTTCACCCTGCTGCTCTTGATCAGCTGGAAATACATCGGTTTCGCGGTGATCCTCATGCTGGCAGGCATGCAGTCCATTCCTGAGGAACTCTACGAGGCGGCCCGCGTCGACGGCGCCGGATTCTGGCAGATGCAAAAGAGCATCACGCTGCCGCTGCTCGCCCCGACCCTGCGCATCTGGGTGTTCCTGTCGATGATCGGCTCCCTGCAGCTGTTCGATCTGGTCTACATCGTGTGGGGCAAGTACGTGTCCACCACGGCGGGCGTGTCCACCATGGCCACCTACATGGTGCGTGAAGGCCGAGGGGCCGGCAACTACGGCTACGGCTCCGCCGTGGCGTTGATCATCTTCGTGATCTCCCTGGTCATCGCGCTGACCTACCAGAAGTTCGTGCTCAACCGCGATCTCGACGGTGCCGTGACCGAACAAAAGGAAGCCAAGAAGCGCGTAGCGAAGCGCGCGAAGGAAGCGCAGCGTCGCGAAGCCGCCGCAATCGCAAGTGAGGTGAAGTGATGACCATCGCAAATACCGCAAGCCGTCCCAACAAAAACAAGTACACCGCGAAGAACGGCTACCGCGTATCGTCCAAAACACCGTGGGGCCATCCGGTCGTGTACTTCTTCTCGCTGGTTCTGGTGGCCATCTGCGTGACGCCGGTGCTGTACATCATCTTCGGTGGTTTCCGCACCAACTCGCAGATCACCAATCATCCGTCCGGTCTGCCGAATCCGTGGGTGCTCGACAACTACGTCTCCGTGTTCACCAGCGATATCTTCTGGACCGAACTCGTCAACTCGACCATCGTCGGCATCGCCACCATGATCGGCGTGGTCGTGCTCGGCATCATGGTGAGCTTCGTCATCGCACGATACAAGTTCCGCTACGCGCCACTTATGTACGCGCTGTTCTCCGCGGGCCTGATGTTCCCGATGACGGTCGGCATCACGCCGCTGTACCTGCTGATTCGCAACCTCGGACTGTCTAACTCCCTGCTCGGCCTGATCCTGCCGCAGATCGCCTTCGGCCTGCCGCAGACCATCATCATCCTGGTACCGTTCCTGCAGTCCATTCCGAACGAACTCGAAGAGGCCTGCCTGCTTGATGGATGCTCCCGACTCGGCTTCTTCTGGCGCATGGTCATTCCGCTGTCGATGCCGGGCGTCGCCACCACGGGCATCCTCACCTTCGTGGGCAGCTGGAATGCCTACATGCTGCCGCTGTTCGTGCTCAGTGACGAAAGCAAGTACACGCTGCCGCTCGGCGTGCAGATGTTCAGCTCCGAACATTCCGTCGACACCGCACAGGTCCTGGCGTTCACCTCGCTGGCCATGCTTCCGGCCCTGATCTGCTTCACGATTTTCCAGAAGAAGATCGTCGGCGGCCTTACCGGCGCAGTGAAGGGCTGAGAACAAACGAAACGCATGTTCGGGAGATATCCTCCGATCTCCCGAACGCCTTACCAACGCAAAGAGGCAATCATGAAGATTTCCAACCCCGTACTCACGGGTTTCCATGCTGATCCGTCGATGATCCGTGTGGACGACACCTACTACATCGCCAACTCGACTTTCGAATGGTTCCCCGGCGTGCGACTGCACGAATCCAAGGATCTGGTGCACTGGAACACCCTGCCCAGCCCCTTGAGCCGGGTCAGCCAGCTCGACATGAAAGGCAACCCGTCCTCCGGTGGCATCTGGGCCCCCGACCTGAGCTATGCGGACGGTAAATTCTGGCTCGTGTACACCGATGTGAAGGTGGTCAACGGCGCATTCAAGGACTGCGTCAACTATCTGGTGACCGCGCAAGACATCCGCGGACCTTGGTCCGATCCGACCCGCATCAACGGCGTCGGCTTCGATTCCAGCCTGTTCCATGATGACGACGGACGCAAATACCTGGTCCAGCAGACCTGGGACTTCCGCGAATACCATCATCCGTTCAACGGCATCACGCTTACCGAATTCGACGTGGACACCATGAAACTCAAGCCGCAGACCGCCAGAACCATCTGGGAAGGCACCGACGTGAAGGTGGTGGAAGGCCCTCATCTGTACAAGAAGGACGGCTGGTACTACCTGTTCGCGGCCGAAGGCGGCACGCAGTACGAGCATCAGGAATCAGTGGCGCGCTCGCGGACGCTCGACGAACTGTCGTTCGAAGTCATGCCGAACGGTCCGTTCATCGGCAACTACGACACTCCAGACTTCTACCTGCAGAAGCAGGGCCATGGCGCTCTTGTGAACACCCCGTCCGGCGAATGGTACTACGCGTCGTTGTGCGGCCGTCCGTGGAGGCACGACACCGAACCGTCCCACGGGGTGCGCGGCTGGTGCACGCTCGGCCGTGAAACCTCCATTCAGAAGGTCGAATGGAACGCGGACGGCTGGCCGTACGTGGTGGGAGGCCATGGCGGTCAACGTTATGTGGACGCTCCGAAGGATGCCATCGAAACCGAGGCTCCCGCAAGCCGCGACGAACATGACGAATTCGAATCCGACACGCTTGGCGTGAACTGGAACACCGTCCGCGTGCCGTTCACTGAAGCCATGGGAACCGTCGGTGGCGGCAAGCTGACGCTGCGCGGCCAGGGATCATTGTGCAACGCGTTCGAACAGTCGCTGGTGGCACGCCGCTGGCAGGCGTTCAACTTCGACGCCGAAACGAAGGTGAGCTTCAATCCGGACAACTACATGCAGATGGCCGGATTGGTGAACTATTACGATGACCTGTGCTGGTCGTGGGCGTTCGTGACGTGGGATGAGAAGCGCGCATGCCGCGTCATCGAAGTGGCGCAGAACGACTTCAACCAGTACACGTCCTATCTCAAGGGCGGTGCCGTCGAAGTGCCTCAGGACGCTGAATCCGTATGGCTTCGCACCAAGGTGCGCAAGGAATACTATTCTTACGAGTAT
>CAVBVU010000033.1:0-15351 GCA_963598975.1 Anaerovoracaceae bacterium | reverse complement strand
CAACGAGCATGCGGTCCTGTCGGCTTCCACGCTGATGACCGGCCAGTACGGTGAGGAGGGTGTCTTCGCGTCGTTGCCATGCCTTATCGGTGCGGAGGGTGTCGAGCATGTTTTCACACCGGAACTTTCCGACGCAGAGCTGGAAGGCTTCCACAAGAGTTGCGACCACATCAGGGAGAACATCGCAAAGCTGCCTTGGTGGTAAGGCTGTTCCACTTTGTTCGGCAACTTTAGGAGAAGCTGAACGATGGTGTTGAACCGCACCCCCGATTGTTGATCTGAATTTCTTCAGTCCAATAATCGGGGGTGCGCGGTTCGGTTCAGTTACTTCTGTCCTCAAATAGGTGGCATTTATAAATGGGAGTATAATCCAATCTCAAAAAGGTGTTTTTTGGTTTATAGCCTCCGAGTGCAACCAGAAGCATCCGGCATCCTGCGTTTTTCACCGAAGCTGGTGTTTAAGGTCCTGCGGGAAGTCTGATCGAAAGACACTTATTTTGGGAATTGGCAGGTGCTCGGCATGACTGATGATGTGAGAGAAAGACTGGCGAACATTCCGATAGGGAATCTCGACCTAGGCGACGTGAAGTTGCGCAGGGCCATTATCCGTGCCGGCTATTGTTCTATCGTTGAAGTGCTTGATCTGTCTGAGAAGGAAATAGAAGACAAATTCGATTCTGATTACGATACTGCTGCTCGCATCGTCGAGATGCAGGAAAGGTATCATGACGATCCCACGGCGTTTGCCGACTCCGTGTCCGACAAGGAAATCGCAAATATCGACAAGACTGACAGACCAGCTCGGGAATATGTCAGTACAGGGTATAAATCGGCGAATTACCCGGCGGTCCAGAGGACGGCACGCCCGTATTACGGGATGGGCGGCTCCGGATCGTTGCCGGTGTCATTCTCCGAGTCACTTCTGGAATTTGAAGGACGTGCAAAAGACGTTTTCGATGAACTTGACGACAGATGCGATGACGTTATGGCGTATCAAGCGTTCGGTGAGTTCTCGACCGAGTTCGAGGACATAAGCGATGCGTTCGGTGCGCTTTTTCGCTACTACTCGAACAGTCTCCAAGATGCGTTGAATCTCATTGCCAGACGGTTGCCTGATATTTTCATTGTTTATGTTGCCGATAGGGCAAGGACGGTTTATGGGGGGGGGAATCTCTGGGGTAACTTTTTTGACGGGATCGGCATAAGCGATGATGATGTGCAATCGGAGTTCAAAAAGACTTTCGTTGGATGTGTCGCACAGCGAGGAATGCCTCGCTATTCTGAGAGTGAGGTGCAGAACTGGTATTTTTACACCGCTCTCCTCCATGGAGGACTTTCGGGTGATGCGTGGAGCGACCTGTGGCAAAGTTCCCTCCTGCCGTTGGCGAAGGAAATCGCGAGCGGGGATTACGGATTCGGTGGTGAGATGGATGGGCATGCCATCCTCAAAGAGATAAAGAAGCCGAACGGCAGATTTTCCCCGAAGACAACCGTACTGAGAATATTGGAGAAGGCGCCTGCTTCGACGATTGTGCCTCTGCTCGATAATTCCATGAGGGTCGCGGCACAAATCGAAAAGGCGAGCGGTAATTCCTCTGAGTACACGGGACTATCCTCCTGCGGTCTTCCTGATGTGGCCATGCAGGCGCTTCGTGAGTGTCTGGAAGGGGATACCGCGGAAACGATTGATCCTTCGGATTCCAATTACGTGGGGTCTGCTGACAAAACCAAGAAGAAGTTCATATACTTGCCTACGGCGGATATGCATCTTGATTTAGGTGAGGGAACCGTCTACTTAAGATGGCCTAAACAACAGTTTCCTCTCCATTTCAAGGAGTATCGCATCGATTATTACATCGATGGAGTCCTTGTGCACAAGGAGCCCTTCCAAGTAGGTGTGGGAAAGTGCATACTTGATCAGGTTAAAATTCACGTCAAGCTACAGTTGCGATACGACGTCGAGCTTAAGTTGATGAAAATCAGCGAAAACAAAGCTGAAGAGAAAGGTTCAATTCAACAGACATTCACTCGAAGCAAGCCCGGATGCTTCGAATTCATTAAGGGTTTCAAAGGCATATTTCGGCTACGTGAACGTAATGAGCGTATTAAGGGGACCCGTCAAATTGCGTATGTGGTCAAGCCAGGTCTGAGAATCGACCCAGGACCAGGAATGAATCCGGTATCGAAGTATGATGCTGCTGAAAGACATGAAGGGGCGCGGATATTCATCTACGACGTCAATCCAGGCGCATCCGGTTCACTTGTGGATGAGACGTCTGGCGTTGAGGTAGCTGTTTGGCAGGAGAGTTATTCAGCCAAGATTGATAAACGACGCATTCTTGGTGAGACATCTGATGGTATGGACTTGTATGGATGCGTGCCCTATCTCAGAATGAACGTTGGCTTGCCGGCTGTCAGTATCGAAGCTATGGATGGACTGACTGCCCTGAAGGACCTCGATATATTTTGCGACTGTGACGGTAGCGAAGTTACGGTACGGACGCGCGTCCTCTGGGGAAGTGAACACGGAGAGGCCCAGATTGGACTTATCCTTCAGGATCCTTGCTTCGAACAGCATATAGAAACATGCTGCATAGAGGCAAGACAGAAATCCACTGGTGGAAAGGTCGTATTCAGGTACCGCTTTGCCGTCATACCAATCCAGAATTTCCGACTTGATCAGGTATCTTTCGAATATGGACCTGCCGTTGCCTACTACAGCTTCCAATCGCGATTGGCGATTGACGTCACAGACTCTCAAGGTGAGAAGGAGGCTGTGGAGTGCTGGGGATGGTATCGCGCATGCGTTCTGCTGTTGGATGAGTTTCTCCATATCAGAATAGAGACCGTCGAGTATGGCAAGGTAACCGAGGCAAGGCTTGCCCTTGCGGCTCTGGACATTGAGATGCCCCAAAATCTTATGGAGATTTCGAGCAAGAGGCCTATCTGCCTTGCGGACGTTTTGGAGCTGGGCGCGTCCGATGGAAACTGCAAGATTGTTGCTACCGGCAGGCGCCATGTTCGCGCAGTCGTCGCGCTTTTGGAATCCGTTCCGGTGTTCTACAAGGAACTGGAACGACCTGGTGCGTATACGTTCAATATCACGAAATACACCGATGAGCTTAAGCAATCGGACTGCTCCGCGCCATCCGACAAGACGCTTAGGCTTTCCATTATTTATGGAGATGACATCTCCACTGACAAACCCAAGCCGGCTTGGACCGACGCTGATCTTCTGCGATTCAGGCAAGGTTTCGGCATAGATGGCTGGACTCTTCTGAAAAAAACCGATGGAGCATGTGTGATGCATTTCAACGGGAAGACTCTTTGTGATCTTCGGCTTGACTTCAGAAAGAAGAGTGGCGGGAAGGTGATCGACCACGTCGATGTGCTGTCTGGCGCAGAAGAAGTGGAGCTACCGGACCGGGTTGTTAGACGACTTGACATAGGGGAAAAACTGTTTGTCACGGTATCGCCGATGTCATGGTTCGGCGATCCGGAGTACGAATACGCTTCGGAATTCATCCTCGAAAGGTAAAAGGAATGCAGAACAAGGAATTCAACCCTATCCGTGCCGCCAGAAAGCTGGAAGAATCCTACAGGGAATATATCGCGACGACAATTCACTTTGCGGATTCCGATTTGCAGGAGCAGCTCGAGCGGATACTGCATCGCCAAGGATACCTTGCCAAGGGTCCATTCCTTGAATCGGCACCGCCGTACCATAAGGATAAGAGCGTCGCTGAGCTTGTGGCGGAAGGTGTGCTTTGCCGAAGCATGCTGGATCTTGGTGAGGGGAATCGTGATTATTTCGATCCGACGCGTCCTCTTTATGTGCATCAAGTACGGGCCATCCGTAAAGCGGTTGATGGGCGGAACTATGCTGTGGTAACCGGTACTGGCTCCGGAAAGACCGAATCCTTCCTGCTGCCGATATTCAATGATATCCTTTCTGAGTTCGAGGTGAGCGGTGCGTCCGCCGGCGTTAGGGCGATGATTCTTTACCCGATGAACGCCTTGGCGAACGATCAGCTTAAAAGGCTGCGCACATTGCTTAAAGGAACCCCGATCACATTCGGACGTTACACCGGCGATACTGAGGAGACCGAATCGAAAGCCATCCTTAAATGGAAAGAGGAGAATCCCGGACAGGAGAGAACGCCAAACGAAATCATCTCCCGTGAGGAAATTCGTAAAACCCCACCCAACATCCTGCTTACGAACTATTCCATGCTGGAGCATCTTCTCCTCAGGCCGAAAGATGCACCGCTGTTCGGAGGCGTTTTCGGTGCGAACTGGCGACATGTCGTAATTGACGAAGCGCATGTTTATTCCGGAGCCCTTGGTACGGAAATCGCCTATCTGCTACGCCGTTTGAAGGCCCGTATCGAAGTGGAAACCGGGCAAAAACCCCAGTTGCATTGCTATGCGACCTCCGCGACTATCGGTTCTGAAGGAGACATGCCGAAGGTCGCCGAATTTGCAAGCGATCTTTTTGGTGAACCATTTTCCAATGATCCAGATGATTTGGACGTCATTACCAGCGAGAAAGATCAGCCACAGGACGCGTTGGATTCAGAGCCTTGGGGCAAACTTGCCATTGAAGCGTGGACGCAGCTGCAGGAATTACTCTGGGATAGGGAATCGGTAAATGCAAATGCGATTCGCTCACTATTGAAACGATATGAAGTGCCCGAGCCTGTTCTCGGTCGTATGGATGAAGAGGATGTTCTTCTCGGTCTTGGCAAGGTGCTGCTCGGCGAAGAATCGACTGCAAAACTCGTGTTGCGGTGCAGAAATCTCCTTGACATGACGGATCCTTCGTCCATTAAGGAGATAGGCATCGAGGGCCTCAATGACGAAGAAGACGGCAAAACGTTATCGGCGATGGTTGAGGTTCTCAGTTCGGCGCAGCGATCTGATGGCATCCCTATCCTCTCCAGCCGCTATCATTCGTTCCTTCGAGCGCCTGAGGGTATTTTCCTGAACCTGCACACCCGCAAGTTGACACCGCATAAAACAATTTCCGAAGCCTACGGGGACAGTGGCAGCACTCCTGTCTATGAGGTTTCCGTATGCCGTCATTGTGGACAGTTCTACGTGCTCGGTACCCAAAAATCGGACAGCGAAGCAGGAACCGCATGGTTGAATCCGAAACACGAAGGCACGGATGCGGACGACGAGTTCATACCAAGAAAGTATTACAGGGTACTGGCGGAAGTGGAGGAGCAGGATTCCGATGAGGAAGTGCAGTGGCTTTGTCCTATATGCGGATCCCTGCATCATGAGGAAGGTCACGGAGCACACCGTTTTGCCCACGAATCGGTGGCACGCGTCCCTGTTGCGCTGAATGAGGTCGAGGGTAAACAGGCGGATGAAGAGACCGCGCGCTGTAGACACTGTGGATATCAGTCCCGCATTGCGATTCAGCCCATGCGTATCTCGCCTGAGGCGGCGGGCAGCGTTGTGTGCTATGACCTTGTGAGGGAGATTCCTCCATTCGAGGACTATGGGGAGCCTGATGAGGACGATTGGTTCAGTGACGCTGATTCCGAGAGGAAGAGAGCTGGCAGCGTCGTATGCTTCTCCGATAAACGCCAGGATGCGGCGTTCTTCGCGCCGGCGATGGACCGTACCTACGGGAATATCACCAGGCGACAGTTGATTCGTGAGGCAGTCGATGCGAATGGGGGGAAAGACGGATGCACACCGGAGACGGCCATCAATTGGATGCTGTCAGTTGCCGACAGGCGTTATCCAAACTTCTTCGGTTCTGATAAGAAGAATCAGGCGACCGCATGGATTCTTGACGAGTTGGCGGCTGAGGACTCGCGCAACAGCCTTGAGGGACTTGGCGTTATCCGAGTGGAGCCCACCGATTTTGACCGCGGGCTTGAAGATTCGGAGATACGTAGTGTCATTCGAAGGCAGTGCATAGATCGGTTGCCCTACACATGGTTGTCGGAAGACGACTTCGTTGTTTTCGCCAAGGTCTGCTTGGAGTCGCTACGTGAGAGGAACGTTATCGAGGTGCCTGTGGGCGCGGATCAAATGAGGAACAACCATGAACAGCGAGGGAATTTCGTAGTGCTGGGATGCGAAAACGCAAAGAAGTCGGAAAAGGACGTCGTACAGTTCGCGGGAACATCCACCAGCTCTATAGAGAACAAGCGCAGCGCGTTCGTACGCAAGTATGCCAGAAAGATGCATGGCGTCGAGCTGTCCCGAGAGGATTCGATCAAACTCCTCCAGTCGCTTTTCACATTTATGGCACAGTATCTGTCCTATCTCAAAAAGGGGTATCTGGTAGGGGACAAGCAGAAATTCAGGCTGAGCAAGGACCTGTGGAGGCTTTATCCGCATAGCGATGATGATGTCGTGTACCTCTGTGATGTTTGCGGATGCGAGACGCATCTTGATACCAATGGTGTTTGTACCACTTCGAAGTGCGATGGCACGGTGCGTAGGATGACATTCGCTGAAGCGAGGAATAAGGATCGCTATTACAAAGTCATTTACCAAGAAGAGGCTTTGCCCTTGAGCATCGAAGAACACACCGCGCAGCTGTCTTCCAAGAAAGCCAGAGAGATTCAGAGTGAGTTCATCAAGGGTGAGGTCAACGTCCTCTCATGCACCACGACCTTTGAACTGGGCGTCGATGTCGGAGATCTTCGGGCCATCTTTATGCGTAACGTTCCTCCTTCAACCGCGAACTACACGCAGCGCGCTGGTCGTGTGGGTCGTCGGGCGGGAATGCCGGGTTATGCCATTACATTTGCACGGCTGAGACCACATGACATCGCTTACTTTGAGGATCCCACAAAGATCATCTCTGGTATCACTAGGGTGCCCATGTGCTATCTGGACAATAAGGCCATAGCTATCAGGCACGTTTTTGCCATTGCTATGTCCGAGTTTTTCCGAGTGGAAAGAGCGAAGGACTACTCCCGCCTGTACAACGACTTTATGGCATTGACGGAGGAAGAACCTTACGGTTTGTCGGAATTGAGAGAATTTCTCGATTCAAAGCCGGAACGAGTCCTTCAGCAGATTACTCGAATCATTCCCGAGGACCTCACCATTTCACAGGAGCTTGGTATCAGAGATTGGGGTTGGACTGGTGCGCTCGTTGCGCGGCCATCCGACCAGAATGATGATGGCGGAAGGCTTGTGCGTGCGCATGCGCTTAAGCATGCCGATTATGCACGCGTTCGTGAGGGAGTTGAACGGTACAGAGACAAGGAGAAAAACAAGGCGTCAAGCCTCATGAGATCCCTTGATACGCTTGAAAAGGATCTTACGATCTCAGTTCTTGCCGAAAATGGCATCCTTCCTAAATATGGTTTTCCGACTGATTTGGTTGAGTTGCATCTTCCTGAAGAAGAAAGATCACTCGAGGAGAATAGGCTTTCATTGTCTCGAGGAATGCGTCAGGCCATCAGGGAATACGCGCCGGGCGCTGAGATTGTTGCCGGTAAAGCACTGTGGCGTTCAAGGGGCGTAAGAAAACTGAAGGGGCATGACCTTCAGGAGCGGCGCTATGGCCAATGTCCCCAGTGCCGTACGTTCGTCTGGCCAATTGAAAATTACAGCAGTGATGGAACATGCCCTGTCTGCAAAACTGAGTTCCATCTGGATAACACTATGCTTATTCCGTCTTACGGATTCGAAGGCAAGCGTGTTGAAAAAGGCATCGGTCTTAGAAAACCACGCTCTAGGGGCTATGCGAAGGTTCATTTCAGTCAGCATTGGCCAGGTGAGACAAAACAGGATCATGTGCCGTTTGCAGGTGGCCTCGTTCTGAAGCGATATGCCGGGAATGGGCAGTTATGCGTTCTCAACGAACCTCGTTCGGGATTCCAAGTTTGCAGCTACTGCAATGCCGCGGCCGTCGGAGATGAAGAGTTAGATCATTGGGGATATTGCGGGAAGCACAAGAACCCTTATATCCGCAGATACAACGCATTGGGCACCGCTTTCGTAAGTGATGTTTTGGAACTTGCCTTCCGTTCGGACTCGCATCTTTATGGTGAGCTTGAGGATTGGGAAGCTGTGATGTGGGCGTTGTTCACGGCAGCCGCCCAGATTCTGGAGGTTCCCGAGACGGAACTTGGTGGGACGATATACCAGAACGAGACAAAAGATGTTTCGGTAATGATCTATGACGACGTTCCTGGTGGTGCGGGTCATGCTCGACAACTCAACAATCAAGTCAAAGAGCTCGTTGAACGTGCATATGTAGTGGTTGACGGCCATTGTGGTTGTGGAGAAGACTCCTGCTGCTATGGATGTATAGCCAACTACTACAACCAAGTAAAGCAATCGAAGCTGTCTCGTGGGATCGCGAAACGTATATTGGGAAGCTTACTGGGACACCAAGAAGGTGACTGTGGAGGTAAGTAGATAACGGCTGACGTTTGAGCCATATTACGGAGTGACCTGATTTTTGTTCCGTTTCGCTATAAAACGGAATAAAAATCAGGTCATATTAATCCATGTAGAAATGTGTGAGCATCGGTTCCCTACGGGAATTTGGGACCGACGTCCCATGATATGCGTGCATATGGGCCGTAGGGACATTCTCTCTTCACCTGCATCTTTCTACAATCAAGGTAACGGATTCGCTCAATGATGAGAGAAAGGGGACTGCCACGAGTGCGGAAAGCGTCAACTACCAGTATTTGGCGTGCGGAGGCCCTTTGCGCTATGACGGGGCGAAGACACTATTCGTTTGCGACTATTGCGATTCGGAATTTGCATTGGCCGAGCATTACAAGGGCAAAGTATTGCTTCCCAAGAGTTTTGCGGACGCCAACAGAATCAAAGAAGTCCAAGGCGTTTACGTTCCCTTCTGGCTTATGGATGCGGACGGCGCGACGTCAATATCGTCCATAAGACGCGACTTCGCTTCAAGCTCCGCCAGTAGCTCGGCAAGCTCACGATCATGTTCGAGCGTCACCATGACGAGAATTCCATATACCAATGAGAAGTTAAGCGAAACCGCCCACTCCACACGAAGAGCATAGGCTACGCAAAAGAAAGTCCCGCAATCGCGACCGTTGCCGATGGCACCACAAGACCACGCAACGCGCTTCTGCTCGAACGCCACAAAACACAGAAGAAGGCGAGATAGCACAAGGCATTGTAGGCAAAGAAGACCCAGTATGCGGGGCCATAGGAGTACATGCCGGTAAAACCTGGATTGGGAACATCGAAAGCAAAGAAAAGCCGATGGACATCGTTGGTGAGCGCAAGCACGATGCCAAGCACGGCACAGGCGGTCCTGATCCATGCCGCCGTTTCGCCAATCTCAACACCAGCCGATCTCAACGCGCACGAAAGGCAAAGCGGCGGCAGACATGCCATGGGAATGTAATAGCCGTACCAAAGATAACGCGCAAGATCAAGATTGGACGTATTCCATTTAACGGTCACGACCATGAGCCACAAAGTGAGTATTACGGCCACAGCCGCAAGACGACGCTTTTAGACATGTGGCATCTTCTCCTGCATACAAAGCGATGACACGTCGAACATTCATGTCACACCCAACTTACCATTTACACAAACAGTAGAAGAAGTCCAATAATCGTTCCTCCTTCAATACGACAATCAGGGTGTAAAAATTCCCCCGTCTTGGTTTGTTTGCGTGCTATGTTGTAGCAGAAACATCTTGAGAGAGAGGATTAGGCTTGGTTGCTGGGTTTATACGGCTGTCAAAGAGATTTATCTCTGCCTTGGTCGTTCTCCTATTGTGCGTATTTTCGATCGTCCCTCAAGCATGGGCCGATGATATGGCCGGCAATACGACCGAAAACACGACGGCACGTCCATCCACGACAGGGGCGCTCGCAGTCAAGGGCAACGCGCTCGTCGACACGCAAGGCAACACGGTGCAGCTGCGTGGCGTCAGCACGCATGGATTGCAATGGTTTCCCGAATATGTGAACAAGCCGCTCTTTAAGCAGCTTTCCTCCGAATGGGATGCCAATCTGGTCCGTCTGGCCTTCTATTCGGATAATTATGCCAACGCCAGCGCCAAGGAAGCCGCCGACGCCATGGAAACGCTGCACACGGGCATCGACGCGGCTACCGCGGCCGACATGTATGCCTTGGTCGACTGGCATACCCTGAAAGACAATGACCCCAACGAATACGTGGAGCAAGCCAAGGAGTTCTTCGGGCGGATTTCGTCCGAATACGCGCAAAGCTCCAACATCATCTACGAGATCTGCAACGAGCCCAACGGCGAGACCACATGGACACAGATCCGCGAGTATGCCCAAAAGGTCATTCCCGTCATCCGGGCGAACGATCCGGATGCCATCATCATTGTGGGAACTCCCAACTACGACCGCGACCTCATGTCTGCGATGCGTAACCCCTTGAGCCAATACGAAAACATCATGTATGCCTGCCACTTCTACGTGACGACCCACGGGCAGGATTTGCGCGGGGAACTCAAGCAGGCCGTGGATGATGGATTGCCGGTGTTCGTTACCGAGTGTGGCCTATCCGAAGCGGACGGCACGGGCAAGGTCGATTTCGACTCGGCGGTGCAGTGGTTCGATTACCTCAACGAACATGACATCAGTTATACGGTCTGGAGCCTTTCCAACAAGGCGGAAACCGCTTCGCTTATCGCGTCGAACAGCAGAGCCACCGAGCATTTGGACGATGATGACCTATCTCCGGTGGGTACATGGGTACGCTCTCTGCTGCAGGGGGAGGAGCCTGCGGACATCGCACTGCCTGCCATGGATGCGAGCGGCTATCTGATCGAAAAGAACAGTGCGTGGGATCGTATCACGGAGGGTCTGGATCTGACGCCGGAGGCGGCGTGGTACAAGTTCGCCTTGGGAGCTTTGGCGCTGATTGTGTTTTCCCTCTTAGCGGGCGTAATCATGTGCCACCGCAAGAAAAGGTGGCATACCTACGAGGGTATGCTGCGACTGGGCGATGATTCCAAGCCCAGCAAGGTCGATCCCAAACGCGCCTTCGCCTGCCGGATGGTCATCCTGGCAAGCACGTTTTTCACATTGATGTACCTGTGCTGGCGTGTGTTCTATTCCGTGCCGGTCAAATGGGGATGGCTGGCGGTGGCCTGCAACATTCTGCTGCTTCTGGTGGAGATATTGGGCTTTGTGGAGTCGCTGGTGCACTTCCACGACGTGGCTGGCATGCGCTCCCATCCACTGCCTGCATGCAAGCCTGAGGAATATCCGGATGTCGATATCTTCATCGCCACCTACAACGAGCCCGACTACCTGCTCGTCAAGACCATCAACGGTTGCAAACACTTGGAATATCCCGACACATCCAAGGTGCATATCTGGCTGTGCGATGACAGCCGTCGCCCGGAGATGCGCGCCTTGGCCGATCGTATGGGCATAGGCTATTTCGACCGGCCGGATAACGAGGGTGCCAAGGCCGGCAACCTTAACGCCGCCATGGCCCGTACGAGCGCACCGTATGTGGTGACGTTGGATGCCGACATGATCGTGCGGCGGGGCTTCCTGATGCAGACCATTCCTTACTTCATCGATTCGCAGCGCCGCAATGCCGGATTGCCTGCTGACCAGCAGATCAAACTTGGTTTGCTCCAGACACCGCAATGCTTCCACGATCCCGACGTGTTCCAGCATGGCCTGTATGCGGAACGTTGCATTCCCAACGAGCAGGATTACTTCTACCGCACCGTCGAGGTAGCGAAGACGACGAGCAACAGCGTCATCTACGGAGGATCGAACACGGTTCTTGCCCGTGAGGCCTTGGATGCCATCGGCGGTTTTTACACGGGGTCCATCACGGAGGATTTCGCGACGGGTCTGCTCATCGAGTCGGCCGGCTACGTGAGCCTGGCGTTGCCCACACCGCTTGCGTCGGGCAGTACGCCGCACACGTTCGCCGAACATATTCAGCAGCGCACGCGCTGGGGGCGTGGCGTCATCGTCACGGCACGCAAGCTGGGCATTATGAGGAGCACCAAGCTGACCCTTGCCCAGAAGATGAGCTACTGGAGCTCGGTGGTGTATTGGTATTCGCCCATCAAGAATCTCGTCTATCTGCTCTCGCCATTGCTCTTCGCGGTATTCGCCATTCCAGTATTCGAATGCAGCTGGATGGACTTGGTAGTGTATTGGCTGCCCATGTTCATCGCACAGTTCGTGTGTTTGCGTGTGGTGAGCCAGGGGAGGATAACCACCAGGTGGAGCGGCATCCACGAGACGGCGGTCATGCCGCACCTGCTGCTGCCCATCATCAAGGAATCGTTGGGAATCACGCTTTCCACCTTCAAAGTCACGGATAAGTCTGGGCCTGCCACACGCCGTGTGACGGATTATCGTAGCATGGCACCCTTCATCGTGTTGATCCTGCTTTCCGTCATCGGTGTGGCGCGCGTCATCTGGCTTTTGACGCAGACTCCTTCCGCTGGACTGTTCGTGCTCCTGTTCTGGCTGGTGCGCAACTTCTACTTCCTGGGTATGAGCCTGTTTCTGGTGGACGGGCGTGACTCGGATGGCGAAAATGTCAAGGTCAAGGCTGGCGCACCTTCCCAAGTCACGTTGCTGGAGGGCGTTGGCACGCTGAGCGGACCCGCGCCGGGCACGGTCTATGAGGGCGTGGCCATGAAACTGACCGAGCATAACGTGTGCGTCTATTTGGACGATGCGGAACAGCTGCGCCTTGGCTCACAGGTGGAGCTCATGGTGGAGAGCGAGCCGTACTGCGTGCAGGTCAAAGGAGTCGTTACCGAGGTCGCGCTTCGACGCAACACATTCCAGCGCATGCACACCATAGAGATCCTGGATTACGGCGAACACTGGGGTGAATACCTGCAGATCCTCTACGATCGTGTACCCACCCTGCCTCAAAAGCTGACGCGCGATCCCGGCCCGATCCTCTACTTCTGGCGCAACCTCGCCGCGCGTTTGGGACGGGCCAGTTAGATGCGTACCCGGTTTGTCGGCTGAGCACGCCGCGATTCTGACATCAGGGTGGCGGCTACGATCGTTGCGAGAAGGGGAGAGGCCTCTTGAACGAGGATTGCCGTCTTCGGATGTTCCCCACACGGAAATATGCAGGTGGACGTCAGTAAAGCGCGTCGTAGATGGCCCGAAGCTTGCGATCTCGCTCGACGGTCTTTTCCTTGGCTGTGTCTCCGGAATAGTCGTAGAAGCCATGACCTGTCTTGACTCCCAACTCGCCCTTGCGATAGTGCGCGTCGAGCAGTTCCGGCACCTCATGGCCGTCAGCCAGATCGGGCATGAGGTAGCTTGCGATATGTTCGAAAGTGTCGAGACCACCGAAATCCACCGTTTCGAGCGGACCGAGCACAGCCCAGCGAAAGCCTAGGCCGTACTTCATCACGGCATCGATGTCCTCTGCTGAGATCACGCCGTCTTTGACCAAGGCAAGTGCTTCGCGCAGCACGGCGAGTTGCAGACGGTTCGCTACGAAACCGGGAACATCCTTTTGGACGAGCGCGGGCTTCTTGTCGATTGCCAGCGCCAAGTCGTAAATCGTCCGCGCGGTCTCGTCCGATGTGACGTCGCTACGGATGATTCCGATGAGTGGGACGATTGTGGGCGGGTTGAGCCAATGCATCCCCAGAAATCGGTGCGGACCAGCCACGGCCGTTGCCAGCTTGTTGATGGAAAGACCTGAAGTGTTCGTACAGATAATCGCATCATCAGGCGCCAGCGCGGATAGCTTCTTATAGAAGGCGAGTTTGATGTCCAGATCCTCGGTGATGCTTTCGACGAGCACATCGAAATCGACCAAGGCGTCATCGGACGTCGAGTAGATGATTTTGTCGCGAGACTCATCCGAAATAAGCCCACGTGCCCGGTCGAGTGACTCCTGACGATGGTTCCAGAGCACCACGTCGTAACCGTACGAGGCAAAACGATCGGCCATGCTGTAGCCCATGGTTCCCGCGCCGGCGACTACGATTTTGCGAATATCATTCACATCCATATACGCTCCCTTGGATTTCCGGACTGGATTTGCCGTAACAGTAACTATATTCCTTCGGATGGAGCGGCATTTAAAAACCTGGTAAGCAACATCGATCTATTTCCACCGCGTAAAATATTAACGATTAGCGGGAAGCTTCATAAAGGTCTACGCAGGGAGAGCGACGGGCAACGAGAAAATCCGTTGTCCAAGAAATAGGAGGCTTTTCAAGTTACAGTCATGGCCTCTCATCCCAATAGCATCTTTCTCACAGCCAAAATTTGATCGGAAGGAATGCCTGTCCATGGACCTCGATAAGGCCGCCCGAGAAATTGCCCGCCTCATGCTCCCCCACCTCAACGCGGCGCAGAACCGCCAGCTTGAGAAGGTGTTGTCGCATTGCCTCTTCGACGAGTCGGAATCCGTAGTCGGCCTGGTCGAGCAGAACGCCTCCTATCTCGATCGCTTTCTCGCGGCGAAAAGGCTTGAGGGTTGCTCGGAGAGGACCGTCTCCTACTACGAGTCGACCATCCGCAAGCTCCTCGACGCCGTAGACGCGCCGGCGTGCGATCTGGGGACCGAGCAGATCAGGACGTACCTCTCCGACTACCAGAAGAGTGGGAACGTGAGCCGGACCACCGTCGACAACGTCCGCCGGATCATCTCGAGCTTTTACTCGTGGCTCGAGGACGAAGACCACATCATCAAGAGCCCCGTCAGGCGTATCAAGAAGGTCAAGTCGCCGCAGACGGTCAAGGAGACGTACAGCGACGAGGTCATCGAGATACTGCGAGACGGCAGCGGCTCTCTGCGAGACCTCGCACTGATCGACCTCCTGCGGTCCACAGGGATGCGAGTGGGCGAACTCGTGACGCTCGACAAAGGCGCCGTCGACATCGTTAACCGGGAATGCATCGTCCACGGCAAGGGCGACAAGGACAGGGTCGTCTACTTTGACGCAAAGGCCAAGGTCCACCTGGAGAACTACCTCTCCAGCCGCGACGACGACTCAGACGCCCTGTTCGTCTCCTGCCGCGCCCCGCACAAGAGACTCCAGATCGGAGGCGTGGAGGCGATGCTCAGGAAGCTCGGGCGGAGCCTCGGGGTCGGCAGGGTGCATCCGCACAAGTTCAGGCGCACGCTCGCCACGAGGGCAATCGACAAAGGCATGCCGATAGAGCAGGTCCAGGTCCTGCTCGGACACAAGAAAATCGACACGACGCTCAGGTATGCGATGGTCGACCAGCGCAACGTCAAAGCCTCGCACCGCAAGTACCTAACCTAAATTTCGATTTGTCGACCGACGCGGCGAAGTCGGCAAACTCCTTTTGGAGCGAGAGAGGAGGTAGGGGGATTCTGACGTTCCCCAGCGCTGTTTGGTTGATCTTGAAT
>CAVBVU010000032.1:0-15610 GCA_963598975.1 Anaerovoracaceae bacterium | reverse complement strand
GACGGAAACAGAACCTAATACGTCGGTACGGGAATACCAGACAGGCCGCACCATCTCCATACCGACGGAAACCAACACCAGTCGCATCGTCGGGGATACCAAGCGGGCCGCAGTATTCCCAAAACGTCGCAAATCGCAGCAGGAAACAACACGGCAGCAAACTTACGGAATAAAAGAGGGGCCCCGCACCTACGCGGAGCCCCTCCAACGAGACAATAAGAGAGGAAGAGAATGTCTCGTTTAATGGTTGACGGAGACTAGTACCTCCGCCAAGTTTTATTCAGCCACCCAACCGTGCCTCACAGCACAGGCTAGTTGGTTACCCATATCGCCTTAGTTCAGACGCAGCTCGGTCGACGGAGCGAACAGGTGCATCTTAGACGGGTCGATCTTGATCTTGACGGTATCGCCGACCTTCGGAAGGGCACGCGGATTCACACGAATCGTGGTGAGCTTGTTCTGGTCGGACATCATGGTGGATGCCTCAGCAGCGGAGTCATCGGTGATGATGTTGCCGTAGATGTAGCCGTCGGAGCCCAGATCCTCAACGTTCATGACCTTGAGGGAGAAGGCGTTCGGATCATCCGGAGCAGCCAAGGAAGCGTCTTCCGGACGGAAGCCGACCACAATCTGGCCGCCGTCTTCAGCGGTCAGCTTCTTGACGGCCTCAGCCGGCAGAGCCACGGTGTCCTCGCCGATCTTTGCCTTGCCGTTGACCACCGGGTGGGTGTTGATGTTCATCGACGGGGAGCCGATGAAGCCAGCGACGAAGACGTTGGCCGGGCGATCGTACAGCTCGGTCGGAGCACCGACCTGCTGCAGGATGCCAAGCTTGATGACGGCGATACGGTCGCCCATGGTCAGAGCCTCGGTCTGATCGTGGGTCACGTACAGGGTGGTAACACCCAGCTGACGCTGCAGAGCGGCGATCTGGGTACGGGTCTGCACACGGAGCTTGGCGTCGAGGTTGGACAGCGGCTCATCCATGAGGAAGACCTTCGGCTCACGAACGATTGCACGGCCCATGGCCACGCGCTGACGCTGACCACCGGACAGAGCCTTCGGCTTACGATCCAAGTACTCGGTCAGGTCGAGGATCTCAGCGGCCTTCTCGACGCGCTTGCGAATCTCTTCCTTCGGGGTGCCTGCGATCTTCAGAGCGAAGCCCATGTTGTCGGCAACGGTCATGTGCGGGTACAGAGCGTAGTTCTGGAACACCATTGCGATGTCGCGGTCCTTCGGCTGCATCGTGGTGACGTCCTTGCCACCGATGAGGATACGGCCCTTGTTGACCTCTTCCAGGCCAGCGAGCATGCGCAGGGTGGTGGACTTGCCGCAGCCAGACGGGCCAACCAGCACCAGGAACTCGCCGTCCTTGATATCCATATTCAGATCATCCACCGACGGCTTATCGTTGCCCGGGTAGATACGAGTAACATGGTCGAATACGACTTCTGCCATGATTGTCATCCTTTCAGAGGCAGGTACGTGCCTCACGATCCGTTGTAAAGGGATTACTTTTTCTGTGCCCAGTCACGCAGCTCACTACTTCGACAAAACTGCGCCACAAAGCATTAATTTATCTATTTCTTGGTTTAGCGAAGATCTCTTCGTTGAGCCACGTTCCATGATACACACAAAATGCATCCCGTCAACACGGCCGCGATTCATGTGTGCGCTAACACCCGTCTTGCATAAGGGGAATAGCGGGCGTTTCAACGTGCCAATACCGCTTTTATCTACCTGATACGGAACAATGGATACAGCAAAAAGCCAAACGGGGAGGTTTTTAGGCATGCGCAGTATACGAATCGGCGTGGTCGAAGATGATCCCGCCAGCTGCCAGCTCGTACTCGACTATCTGAATCGTTATCAGAACGAAAACGATGAGCAGTTCACCGTCTCCGTATTCGATGACGGAGCGCGAATCGTGGAGAAATACACCCCCTCCTACGACATCCTTCTTCTTGACATCGAAATGAAGGAGATGGACGGTATGGCCGCGGCACGGCGCATCCGCGAACGCGACGAGAAAGTGGTGATCGTGTTCATCACCGCGGCGCCGCAGTATGCCATCAGCGGCTACGAAGTGCGGGCACTCTCCTATCTGCTCAAGCCTGTGCCATGGTTCGCGTTCTCGCAGGAACTGAAGAAATCGATCGACATGGTTCGCCGCAACGAAGGTGATTCCATGCTTATCGAAACAGGCGGAGGCCAGATGCGACTGGACCTTTCCGACATTCTGTATTTCGAATCGATCCGCCATACCATCGTGATCCACACACTGGAAGGCAAACTGTCGATCAACGGCACATTGAAAGACATGGAAACGAAGTTGGCCGACTACAGTTTCTTCCGCTCGAACTCCTGCTATCTGGTCAATCTCAAGCATATTTCCGGTGTTGTGGACCAGGATTGTGTGATGTCGAACGGCGAGAAGCTGCGTGTAAGCCGCCCCCGCAAAAAGGCGTTCCTTACCGCGTTGACCGACTATATGGGAGGCGGGAAGTGATTTCCGTCCTCCTTGCCGCCGCACACGCAACCGCCGTGATGCCGCAAAGTGAGTTGACGGCTTCGATCACCAGCACTCTTCCAAACATCCCCCGCTCATATACGGCCATCTGCGAATGGCTGGCCTGCTTGGTATATATTGCATCGATTTACCGCAGAGTACCGTTGAAACGCACGGTTTCCGTGAGCGTCGGCAGCCTTATCATGTTGGTTGCCGTGCAGTATTTCGATGGTCTGATGCCGCTTTGGTTTTGGATTATCGGCATGCTACTGGCATTCGGAGAAATGTACATGACGATTCTGTTCGGCACCGGCGCCGGAAAACGCGAAAGCCTGTACGTCACGGCACGCGCGTTCGTTTTAGCGGAATTGGTCGCTTCCCTGCATTGGCAGATGGTCACGTTCACGGGCATGCGCAATGGCTCCCTTCATTACGATTGTCGCGCGATTATTTCACTGATCGTCACGTATGCGCTATGTTTCGCCTTCGCATGGTTTGTCGAGCATGATAATTTCAGCCAGACCATCCCGTCTTTGCCGACGACTTCCGCCGCAGTGGTTACGGTTGCGATCACCCTTGTCACGTTCGCCATGAGCAACTTGAGCTTCGTTTCGACGAATACCCCCTTTTCTGGTACTGCCAGTCAGGAAATCTTCTACATACGCACGTTGGTGGACTTCTGCGGATTCGCGATTCTGTACGCACAGCAAGAGCAGGCACGACGCATGAAAGCGAATTCGGAACTCGCTTCCATCAACGCGCAGCTGGAGAGCCAGCATCAGGAATATCTGCAATCGAAGGAAAATATAGAATCGTTGGGCCGCCTTGCGCATGATTTGAAGCATCAGATTGTGGCGTTGCGCGCGCAAGTGGATCCGGAACATATGGAAGCCGGCTTCGAACAGCTGGAAAAATCGGTGCAACGCTACAGCGTGCAGCAGCATACCGGCAATCCTGTGCTAGACGTCATTCTGACCACAAAAGAGCGCACCTGCGCGGACCGTGGCATCACGTTCACCGCCGTCGCGGACGGTTCTCTGCTGAACGCCATGACATCGATGGACATCGCATCGCTGTTCGGCAACGCGCTCGACAATGCGATCGAGGCGACGTCGAAGCTACCGAATGCGGACCAGCGTCTGATCAAGCTTGCGTTGTATGAGCAGAACCAGTTCATCGTCATGCGTGTGGAAAATTATTACGATTCCACGTTGAAGAAGGACGCCGAAGGCAATTTCCGCACCACAAAGCACGACAATAGACACCGGCATGGTTTCGGTGTGAAATCGATCCGGCATATCGCGCAGCAGTATGGCGGCGAGGTGACAATCCGCACCGAAGATCATTGGTTCGTGTTGACGGCGCTGATTCCGCGGCAGACCGGTCTCATGGCCATGTAATCACGACCGCCGCATTCACAGTCATCCCATTCACGACCGCCGCAGCCCGACAAGGTTGATTTCAGCGAGCGGCTTGGACAGTAGCGACGCGATCAAAGCACTGACGGCCACAGCGAATCCAATGGGCACGAACAGGTTGATCGAAGCGTCCGCAAGTTCCATCACCAGGCAAATGGCCATCAGCGGAGCCTGCTGCGAGGCCGCCAGCAACGCGCACGCACCCAGCAGCGCATACATGCCGATCGAATTCGTATGGAACATCTGCATCCACAGAACGCCAAGTATCGCGCCGCCGGAAGCGCCCAGCGCAATACCCGGCTGCAGTACGCCTCCGGAAGCGCCGGCACGAATCGTCAGCAATGTGACGATCGCTTTGGCTGCGAAAGACAGCAGCAGAATCGGAATGACGGCCAGATCGACGTCACTGGAGAAACTCAATTGCGCCGTGGCACGACCGTTACCCATGACCTGTGGCACGAAAATCGCGACGATACCGGTGAACAGACCAGCAAGCGGCAACATCCACAGAATCGCGTTGCCTGTCGGCTTGTTCTTCTCGGCCCACTGCGAACCGCGGCGGAACAACGCTCCGGCAACTCCCAGAATCAATCCCGCAATAAGCGCGAACACCATGTAGTCCGGCGTGAACAGCCCATCGGCTTGGCCTAGAACATAGAACGTATGCGTGCCTTTGATGAGCGACGCCACCCATGATGCGAGCGCGGAACAGGAGAACGCGAGCGCCACCGTTTCAAGGGTCACGTCGGCGAGCAGAATCTCCACGGCGAAAAACGTTCCGGCAAGAGGCGCGTTGTACACGCCAGCCAAGCCTGCGGCCGCGGTGATGGCCACCAGCATGCGGGTATCTTTCGCGTCGAGACGCACCACGCGGGCAAAACGCTGGCCGAACATGGCGCCGAGTTCACGCGGCGCGACCTCCCGACCGATCGACATGCCCGTGCCGACGATGAAGATCTGCAACAGCACATGCACGACGGTCTGCCAAATCGGCATTTCATCGCCGTTCACGGCTTTTTTGACGGACGGCACTTTCGTGCTGCGCGTACGCAACAGCCACCAGATGATGGCGGCGATCGTGGCACCTGCGGTGACGGAAATCGCACGACGGACAGCCGGTACGTTGAACGGGCCGGATTCATGTGTGTTTTCCACATAGCCAAGCGCAATATGCTCGATGCCGTACAGCATGAGCGTGAGGAGTCCTGCGCATACGCCGATTGCGGTTCCGACAACGATCACCGCCGCGATCAGCGCCGGAAGTCTGCCGATCAGAGGCTCCTGCGATTTTCCGGCTTTATTGGGTCGTTCCTGTGATTCCATGATTGTTGAAACTCCCGCAGTTACTGAAGGTTCCGTCATTTCCATCGATTCCACAGTTTTCGAAGATCCCTCTGTTTTCATGTTCAATTTCCGCTTCTCCCGCCGTCCACACCGCCGCTCCTCACCGGAGGCCCGCCGTACTTGTCTCCTTCGTTCGTTTCATTTCCACGATCGCCGCACCGTCATCAATCGGAGCCACTTGCGATCTTGCGATCAACCGACCGACTTGCCTCCGGTTTCCTTTCCGAATACCGCCACGACGATGGCCGCTATTGCGGCGGTGACGCTGATCGCAATGAAGATTGACGTGGATCCCAAGGTGGTCAGCATCCAGCCGACGATCATCGGCATCAGTACCGTCAGCAACTTCGCGAACGCGTTTGCCACCCCCACGCAACGGAAACGCACCTGAGTCGGGAACAGTTCCGGCGTGTACACGGCTATGACTGCGCAGAACGTAACATACAGGGCCGTGGTCAGCGCGAATCCGACAACAACAGCCAAAGCCTGCTGAGTTTGCGCGGCATACAACAGGCCGAATACGGCAGTTGCCAAGAACGCGGGCACGATGACTTTTTTACGGCCAAGCCGATCAACCAGGAACGCGCTCAACGCGCAGCCCACCGGCGCTCCGAGCAGCATCAACGTGCTGATCCACAAGGTGCCGCTCAAGTTGATACCTTTCTTAACAAGCAATGTCGGCACCCACGAAGTGAACGTGTATTGGCAAACATTCGTGGCGCCGACCGCAATCAAGGCCACGAACAGGCACAGCCAGACGGAATGGAACCGGGCGTTCTCGAAGGATGATTCCACCGGTGTCTCATCAATGCCGTTCGCTTCGAGTCTACGTACGACCTCATCGGCCTCATCGTAACGGCCATGCACCGCAAGCCATCGCGGAGATTCCGGAATATCACGGCGCAAGTACCAAAGGATGCCCGCAAGCACCCCGATCGCCACGAACATCGGACGCCATGTAAACCTTGGGATAATCCATGCGCATAACAGCATGGTCACCGGGGCGGCACTATTGGCCAACAACGAAATGATGGCGCATAACCGCCCGCGGGTTCTCGCCGGGGCGAATTCGTTGACCATTGCGTATCCTGTGACGATTTCAGCGCCAAGACCGATGCCCGCGCCAAACCTGCATACGGTCAGAAACGTCATATTGGGTGAGAAGGCACCGATCAAGGTAAAGCCTCCAAACAACAGCAGGTTCAATTGGTATGCCACATGGCGCCCTTTGAGATCGCCGATGAAACCCGCCAAAAGCGAGCCGATGAGAAGCCCCGCGAAACCAGCGGACAGAAAATAAGAATTCTGCTGAATCGTAGACCAGTTTGATGCCAGCGAGCTGCTGGCCACAGTGCTGGCCATATATATGTCAATACCGTCAAGCAGCATGCCGACGGCCACCAATGCCACAATGCGACGCAGCAGTTTCGTTTCTTTGGTGCGGTCCACACGTTTGATGATGTCGTCAACCGTGTTATTCACCATCAATCCCGTCTCTTGATTTTCCATGAATCCCAGTCGTCCGTTCTTTTCTCTCCGTAAGCCAGCTAGCGCAGCGATCGCATCATTTCATATCTCGCGAATCTCGCGCTGCGCAAATCTCAGCCTACGCTTACAGACCGATGAAGGTCATAGGCAAGGCATCCGATGACAAAAGGCAAAAGCAAGCCATGCTCGGACGGCGTGGTAGTTATCCTCTACCAACAATATGTATTCATCAATGCAGAACGGAAAACTGCAGAAATGGCATATTCCTTCGTCATATCCACCTACTTTGTTTTGTATGTTTACGATTTGTATAATCGTAAACATACAAAACAAAGTCATACAATGAAACGGCGGTACCTATGCAATTCGTGGGCAGACAAGATGAGCTCAAAGCGCTGGAAGCACTGTATGCCAAGAATGCGTTCCAGCTAGCCGTGATCTACGGTAGACGCCGTGTGGGCAAAACCGCGCTAATATCACAATTCTGCGCTGATAAGCGAGCGCTCATGTTTACGGCACGAGAGCAAAGCGACACGGAAAACCTACACGACTTTTCACAGGCTGTGTACTCGTTCTTCAATCTTCCGCAATCCACCGGCACGTTTGGCAGCTGGCAGGATGCACTAAATTTCGTTGCGGAACAGGCCTCCCTCAATCACACAGAGCCATTCGTAGTCGTATTCGACGAATTTCCGTACGCGGCACTATCGCAAAAGTCATTGCCTTCAACGCTGCAAATCGCCATAGATCATCAATTCGCCGCAACGAACGTGACCATGATTTTGTGCGGCAGCAACGAAGGATTCATGGAAAGCGAGGTACTCGGTAGCAAAAGTCCGCTGTTCGGTCGCCGCAACGCACAGATACGCCTACAACCATTCGATTTGTTCGATGCTGCCGAGATGATGCCACACGATGCTTCCTGGGAAGACAAAATCAACTATTATGCAACCTTGGGCGGCACTCCCTATTATCTTCAGCAACTTAATGAAGGCGAATCCCTCTCTCAGAATCTGGAGCGGCTATACTTCACTACTTCGGGCATTCTCTATTCCGAACCAGAAATGCTGATGCGTCAAGAACTCCGCGAGCCGGCGATATATAACAGCATTCTGAACGCGCTTGGCGCCGGAAAAAACACGCCGACGCTGATTGGCGATCAAGCGGGTATCGATCGGACCTCAGTAAGCGCTTACTTGAAAACGTTGGCTCAATTAGGAATCGTGAGACGCGCGGTACCATTCGGGCAAAATTCTGCGACTTCGAAAAAAGGACTGTGGCGATTCAAAGACCCATTCTTCGCATACTGGTACCGTTTCGTTGGACCAACCGTCGGACTGGTGGAACGCGGGCTTTCTCAATCTGCCGCCATTCATGGCACACAAGGCGGCGCATTCAGCACATTCGTCGGGCAACAGTTTGAGGAGATGTGCGTGCAGTGGGTGGTTCGCCGATGCCGCAATGGTGAGATTGATTTCCTACCGACCGAAATCGGCAAATGGTGGGGCAACGACCCAATCGCACATGAACAGACAGATATAGACATCGTTATGGAGGATTCCATCAATGGACGCATGCTGCTTGGCGAATGCAAGTGGCGCAACACCACAAACGAAACTGAAGCGGTAGCAACGTTGCGAGGACGCGCCAGATTGGTCTCAAGCAAGGCAAGCAAGCAATTCATGCTGTTCACCAAGCATCCTGCGAACAAGACGATTCAACGTCAGGCGAGCGCCGACGATTCACTGACACTGGTGGATGCGGAGACGATGTTTTTCCAGCAATGACGCCGCATAAGAAAACCCGCCCGGGAAAAAGGAACCCGGGCGGGAAAAGGAAAGAAGAAATGAAGTCCGTCTCCGGCAGGCTCTCACTGAAGATGAGAAAGGCTACACCTGCCGGAAACGTTTGAAGGAGAATCGCTTACTTGGCGGCCTCCTTGCTCTTCGGCATGACCCAGAACTTGAGCAGCGGATAGCTCACCACCACGGCGAGCACGGTGTTGACCACGGAAGCAATGGTGCTCGCAATGCCTGCGTTCATGCCCCAACCCTGGCACAGGCCGGTCACATAGCCAGGCAGCACGAGGTTCACGACCACGATGATCACCGCGAGAATCACATACTTCCAAGCGGCATCCTTGAAGCTGGAATCAGACTTGAACACCCACTTCATCTGTACGAAGAAGTTCACCACCTGCGCGAGCACCTCGGCAAGCAGGAAGGTCAGGAAGCCGCCAAGACCATTGCCCTGGGTGTCGTAGTTGAAGATCAGGAAATGGAACGGCCGAGTCAGTCCCATGCCACTGATGAAAATCGCGGTGCCGATCCAAGTCACCACGAAACGGGTGATGGTGGAAATGTTCGACAGCAAGTTGAACAGGATGAACTCCCAAATATTCGGGTGATCATTGATCCACTTGCGAATCGGCCCGACTTCCTTGGTTGCTTTGGCGTTGTCAGTCATTGCTCAGCTCCTTTGCAGTGCGCTTGTTTGCGGATTGATTGCGGAAGAAGCCGGCGATGACGCCGCCCAGTCCGCGGAAGGTGTGGCCGTTGGCGATTTTGACGATTGCGTCGACCATCGCGGAATCGACCATTCCCTGGGTCATCTTGCTCATGGCACGCGGCGGCATGTTCAGGATGAATAGAGTGTTGAGGTCCGGGGAACCGGTTTTTTCGCGAATCTTCGCTTCACGGTTGGTCAGGGTCTTGGCCACGGTACGTGCCGCGAATCCCTTGGAATCGACCCAAGACATGATCGGATCGTTCACGTCGAACGTCACCGGCTTGCCCGGAGCCAGCACTTCATGGCCGAACAGCACGGCCATTTCGGCGTCGGTCACTTCCTTGACGTGGCCCTTGAGATAGTTGCCCAGCGCCGGATCGGCCGGGGTCGCCTTCATATCACCGGCAACGGTGTGCTTGACGGAAAGCGGCAGATGCTCCGCATTGTCTCCGACAAGCAGCGTCCATTCGCCGGATTCGGTCTTCCATTCGTTGCTCGCCGTATCGAAATGACGGAATGTGTAACGATCGAAGGCGATGTGCACGGTCTTGCTTTCATGCGCGGCCAGCTGCACCTTGGCGAAACCCTTGAGCTCGCGATCAGGGCGCAGCACGCCGTTGCGCGGGCCGCGCACATACAGCTGCACGACGGTGGCGCCGGCAACATCGGAATCGTTGGAAACGATCACGTCCACACCATCCTTGGTGGCCCTGATGGAACTGTAGGTGAAGTTGGAATAGCTCAGGCCGTAACCGAACGGGAAACGCACGGCGACATCGGCGGTCTCGTAATAGCGGTAGCCGACGAACGGGCCCTCACGGTAGATCGCGTCACGACCGATCGCCGGATACCATCCGGAGCTCGGGCAATCCTCATAACGCAACGGCCAGGTTTCGGCCAGGTGGCCGGACGGATTGACATCGCCGGTCAGCGTACGCACGGTCGCGGAGGCACCGGCCTGTCCGGAAAGTCCCACATACAGCACCGCATCAACGTCGTCAAGCCACGGCAGCTCCACCGGGGAACCGGCAACAAGCACGATCACGATCGGCTTGCCCGCGCCCTTGAGTGCCTCGACCAGATTGTTCTGCACCTGCGGAATGGCCATCGTGGAACGATCGAGGCCCTCGGATTCACTACGCTCATCAAGACCGACCACGGCAACCACAACATCGACGTTTTCCTTACTGGCCAGCGCCACGGCATCTTCCACCAGCACACGATCGGCCTTGCCCTGACGGTCGTAGCCCTGCTCGTAGCCGATCAGTTCCAGACCTTCGGCGTTCTTGATTTCGTCAAGAATGTTCTCTTCCTTGGTCGCGTTGACCTTGGAGGAGCCGGATCCCTGATATCGTGCGGTTGCGGCCATATCGCCGACCACGGCAACGCGCGTGCCGTGCTTGAGCGGCAGAGTCGCGCCGTTGTTTTTGAGTAGCACGCTGGCACCTTCCGCCACCTTGCGGGCGATATTGTGATGCTCAGCCGCGATTTCGTCGGTAAGCAGATCGTCACGGCCGACGCCGATGAGCTTGGTCTGCGCCGCGATTTTGGCGACTTCCGCCGCACGCGCGTTGAGATCCGCTTCAGCCAGGGTACCGGCCTTGACCGCGCCTTCCAGCTCTCTTACGGAAGTGAAGCCCGGAGACGGCATCTCCAGGGAGCCACCGGCCTTGACTGCTGCGACTGCGGAATTGGAGCCGCCCCAATCGGAGACGACCATGCCGTCGAAGCCCCATTCGTCACGCAGAATCTCCTGCAGCAAATGCTTGTTTTCATGCGCGTAGACGCCATTGATTTCGTTGTAGGAGGTCATGATGGTCATCGGATGCGATTCACGCACCACGATTTCAAAACCGGTGAGATACAGCTCGCGCATGGTGCGCTCGTCGACGACGGAGTTGCTGGCCTGACGACGGAGTTCCTGGCTGTTCACCGCGAAATGCTTCGGACAGGCGGAAATGCCGTTGCTCTGGATGCCTCGGATCAGGCCCGCTGCCATACGGCCGGCAACAATAGGATCTTCGGAATAGTATTCGAAGTTACGTCCGCACAGCGGATTGCGCTTGATGTTCAGACCGGGGCCAAGCAACACGTTCACGTCGAGGTCGTGGGCTTCCTTGCCGAGCGCCTCGCCCATTTCTTCCGCAAGCTCCGGATCCCAGGAATTCGCCACGGTTCCCGCGGTCGGGAAGCAGGTGGCCGGCTTGGATGCTCCAATACCGAGATGGTCTCCTTCGCCGAGCTGACGGCGCACACCATGGGGGCCGTCGCTCATCACGAAACTGGGAATGCCGGCATTATCGTTACCTCGCGAATCCCATTCAGACCCACCGGAGAGCATCGCAGCTTTCTCAACAACCGAAAGTTCTTCGAGTTCCATTGGTTCTCCCTTGCACTAACTTGTGAATCCCCATGCATCACCGCATGCAAGGATTCGCCGCTAGTTTGATTGAACCAGCCTTCCAATCGCCATCAGGCGCCTATTACACAACCTGTCGGATTGGGCGCACAATTGGATATTTCACGACTTATCGCATACGGTGAACGACACCGGATATCAATAAAAAGATGGCGTCCATGCAGCTTACGCGCGGACGCCATCCAGAGCAGTTTCCAGTTATGAAATTGGAGTTATTGCGATTAATCTCGCCAAATCAGTTATTCGGCTCCCACCTCCTTGCGGCGTTCCGAGAATCGCTTGATGGCGATTACCTCAAGCACGACCAGCAGCACACCAAGTGCCACATCAGCCACAATCAAAGCCACCTGCCAGCTCGGCATCGGATCATCCGGGTCACCGTCCGCATAACGCCAGCTGTTGACCGCCGTGTAGAGGATGTTATGCGCGGCCGCACGCATGGCCTTCACGGACGTGGCGCTCCGGTCGGTCACGTGGTTGGTGGTTTCGGTGGTGGCGAGCATCGCGTCGGTACCGCCGCGAATGGCGAACGATGCAGATTCACGGATGGCGCATACCAACCGGAGACCTGCATTTCATGGGCCATATCACCGATGGTCTCGCCATATTCACGCGCCAGATCCTTGTTCCAGGAGCAGGCGAGCACGATGTTGGAAGGCAGGCCAATGGAGCTGGCACCGGTGAAATTGTCCTTCAACGCAGCCGGACCATCCACGTCGGACAATCGCACTTTGCCGATCGACTTGATGACCGCGTTCTGATAACCGGCGTTGGCGATGAGATTGTCCATGTCGTCAAAGGTGAGCTGGTCAAGCAATTGATCCCACTTGACATCGTCGTAGTCGACGCCACGTTCACGGTCTTTTCATCGATGACGTTATGCGATTCGGAACGTACGGAGATTCGGTAATCGCCCGATTCCAATACGTAGGATTTGGCGTTCCGTTAGTCATACGACGCCATATCGTCGTCGTCGAATTCGATGGAGATGGTTTCCGATTCACCCGGGTTGAGCTCCTTCGTCTTTTCGAAGGACACCAGGTTCGCGCTGGCCTTTTCGATGCCGCCGTTGGTGTACGGCGGGTTGTAGTAGACCTCGACCGCGTCCTTGCCGGCAACGCTGCCGGTATTGGTGACCGTCACGTCGAAACCGATCTTGCCGGAGGACGTGTCGTAAGTAATATCGCCCATCTCTTCGTCGAACATCTTTACCGTTCATGTTTCCGGGAAGGCAACAAAAAAGCCCGGATAACCTGTTGTCATCCGGGCATAATCTGCATGATATTTCATCCCATCAGGCGGCTACTCCGTCCCATACGCACCAAATCGTATATGAAATCAACGGGCATACCACAGCGGAAACGATCACGTCGGTCGGGTAATGCAATCCGAGCAGCAGACGCGAGCAGGCGACCACTGCAACGAGCACCACCGCTCCCACCATGGCTCTGCGCAGAAACACTCGCCTACCGTCCGTTTCGGCCTCCGAAAAACGTTTGTGGGCCAAGTTGCGTGCCATAAGAAGCATCATGACGGACACGATTACCGCGGCCGCGGTATGTCCGCTCGGAAAACTGGGATCGCCCGGCAATAGCTCGCTACCAACGGAAGTAATTGGACGTGGCCGTACGACCAGCCACTTTATGCCGATTACATATACGATCGGTGCGGCGGAAACAATCACATCCCTCACCACGGTTTTCCAGTTCGATGTGATTCGCATGTCGAGGATTGCCAAGAAGACCATCAGCACGATGCATCCGATTGTGGAAAACAGATACGCGCATATTGCGGAAAAGTCACGCAACCACTCAGGACCGATCGCCAAGGCTTGCAGGATAGTCGTCTCCCCTTCCGTCACCGCGGTGGAATCGCGCAACGCGATGCCAACGAACGGAATAAGGCAACAGATCAGAACCGTTGCGGCCATCATGGATAGGGTACGGGATTTTGTGCGCATGGTTGCGAATGATAACATACCGGCACGTCGTTTCCAACATGGAAGACAAACGTAATCAATTCCCACACGACAGCCATACCTGCGGGTCGATCGCCATGCATCGGGGCGTCTGCAAGACGCCTACGCCCCCAACGTCGAACTCGACCACATGAAACTTGAAGCGTGACCGAACGAAATCCGATAAAACCAGTGATTCCAGAACGAGCCACGCTTCTTATCCATTACTTCAGCAGACCTACTTCAGCAGACCTGCAAGGATCATCTTGTAAGAATCCTCCACGGTGGTGTAGCTCATCAGCGACTTGCCGATGGTCTGCGGATTCCAGCCAAGCGGCTGGAACAGCTCTGCGTAACGCTTGACGATAGCGGGCAGGTTCTGTTCGAGGAACCGACTCGGATCGGTACGCCAAGTGAGCGTCTCAGGATCCACAAGGGTATGCAGGCCGTAAACGAGAGGCATAATAAAGCCTTCGGGACTAGCCTTGTCCACCGGTTTGCCGCCGAACGGTGTCACTTTCACCGTCTTGGAGGCGTTGAGCTTCTTTACCGCAGTGATCGAGCCGTAGCTGCCATTTGCCGCGTTATACAGCGACGGGAACTTCTCATAAATGTAGTCGTACAACAAGGGAATATCAGTCGTCAACTTCAACGCGGCGTACACTTTCGGATTACGCAGATCAACGGTGTAGTCAGACGTCGCAACGGAGATATCCGAAGAAGTCATATAGCGCTCAAAACGCCTGAGGGGATCTTCCTTGCCGCTGTACATCTTAACCGGAGATGGCGGATCGATCGGCTTACCGTCGGAATCCTTCGCGACCGGCGCGTGACGCAATGCAATCCAAGCCAGAGAGACGATATCCCTCACCTTGATATCTCCGCCTTCGTTGGTCTTCCACTCAATACGATCGTACAGCGCTGGATTATTGTCTCGGAACAACTTCTTCAGCTCCTCGAACACACCTTGCTGATTCGCTTTTGCGGCAGTCGTGAGTTCTGCGTTGTTGTTGCGCGCCTCGCAGATCTCAAGCAGGTTGCGGCGGAAATCCTCCACGCACAGCTTGTCGTCAGGTCGAGTTGGAACGAGCAACTCGACTGGGACGTAAAACGACAGATCCGCAGCATCCTCGCCCATCTTCGGCTGAACGTTTTCCGGTTTGCGCACGGATTCCTGATATTGGGCAATCAGATCGCGGTTAGCGATCCATAGCTGCTTGAATTCGCTCCAAGTAACACGTTTGCGGACAGGTTTCACGTTGGCCATGGCGCGTGCCCTGCGCAGAATTAGCATACCGATCGCGAGAGTGTTGTGCCCGCCATCAAGAATGCCCTCAATGTTGCGGTTGTCGAAAAACACGCGGATGCGACCGCGATCCAAATTCTCATAGTCAGACGCAGCGAGCAGGATACCTTTGGTTTTGAACGGGAACAGTTCCGGATCCTCGTCAATGGATTCCTGAATCGCATCGGTGACGGATCCGGTCTTGGAATCCCTCGGGTTGGCCTGTAAATCAAGATGGTCGATCATAAGAATTAGATTCTTCGCCTTAACGAAGCCCACGATCTTCGTAATCTCTCCGACCTGTTGACGTACGGACCTCTCGAAGCGGAGGACGATGCCTTCCTGGTCATAGTCGCTAATGTTCTTGTTCTCGATGCTCATCATATTTCCTTTCCGGTGGCAGTCCTGCTACCTGTAATACAGCGAGGCTTTTCGCTGATCCGCGTTTTCGTGGATACCACCGCTTCACCGGACAAAATGAATGGCTATAGGTAGAATATGTGTCCGAAATATACCTAGACACGTTTCGGCAGTTGGCGTGGAGCTGGTTCAGAAGTGGCTGCCCAGGGTGGGGCATGGAAATTCCTGTGCCCAAGTGCGGCAAGACAATGCCGGAGAACGGTGCCACGTGTGGCGTGGTGATCATGCCGTGCGGATTTTCAATGGGCCGTGCGGATTC
>CAVBVU010000031.1:0-16138 GCA_963598975.1 Anaerovoracaceae bacterium | reverse complement strand
CCCAACACGGTAAAAACGCCCGTATCTCCCGATTGGGGCCGGAGGAAGGGGTGGGTTCTGGGAGGTGCTGGCGTTCAACGGTGGATGGCTGAACGCACGAAGGGCTGAACGCGCGGGATTGAATCGTGTTCAGCCCTTCACTGCTCATGCGGTCATCCTGTGGTCTGTTCTGCTACCTATTCTCCGGTCTGTCCAGCGTGTTCCCCGGCATCCCCGGCTTGCCCGACACCTTGCCCAGCGCCTTGCCCAGCACTCTGCGTGGCTTCCTGCTCCGCCTTCAGCCGTTCCAAACGCTCATGTTCGGCGCGTTGTTCCTCAAGACGCGCCTTGAGCTTCCGGTAGGCCCTTGCCCTGGCCTGCCTGAACCGGTAGCCAGCAAACAGCACGATCAGCCAGATAACGCCTGCGAACACGGCCACGCGGTAGCTGCTGGAGAAGCACATCATCACCACAAGGGCAATCATGAAGGCGATTACGAGATACGGCGTGACCTGTGCGAACGGCAGTTTGAACGAAATCCTATCGATCGCGTCCTTGCCTTTGAGACCCTTGAGCTCTGCCGGACCGTCTCCTGCGGCCACGACCTTGCGGAACTTGAGCTGTGTGATCATGATCATCGTCCAATTGATCGCCGCCGCAATGGTGGCGATCGACATCAAAAAGTTGAACGCGAATTCCGGCCAGACAAACACCACCACCACGGCGAGAGCGATGATGAGCGCGGAAGTGAGCACGCCGGCAACCGGTACGCCGCGCTTGTTGAGCTTGCCGAGGTATGCCGGCGCATTGCCCTGCTTGGCCAGCGAGTACAGCATGCGGGAGTTCGCGTACAGGCCCGAGTTGTATACGCTCATTACGGCGGTCAAGCATACGAAATTCAGGATCGCGGCGGCCGCATGCACGCCCACCGAATCGAAGATCTGCACGAACGGGCTGGAATTGCCGTCGATCGTATCCCATGGAACCACGGCCATGATTACGCCGAGCGCGCAGACATAGAACACGAGAATACGCCAGATGATGCGGTTCGTCGCCTTCGGAATGGTAACGCGGGGATTTTCCGTCTCACCCGCGGTGATGCCGATCAGTTCGGTGCCGCCGAAGCTGAACATCACCACGACCAACGCCATCATCAGACCGGACCATGTGCCGTCCTCATTGCGGCTGAGCAGACCATGCGGCATGAAGCCGTTTCCCTCGGTGAACAGGTTGGCGAATGATGCACGGACGCCGGATGCGGTCGGCACGTTCGCGATGATCACATACAATCCGCCGAGAATCATGGCGATCACGGCGAAGATCTTGATGAGCGCGAACCAGAATTCGAATTCGCCGAAATGGTTGACGCCCATAAGATTCAACGCTGCGATGGCCACGAGGAACACAATTGCCGACACCCATTTCGGAATATTCGGGAACCAGTAATTCACGAACGTTCCGACCACGGCCAGTTCCACCATCGAAACAAGCACGTAGTTGAACCAGTAGTTCCATCCGGAGATGAATCCCGCGCGTTTCGACCAGTAGCGTGTGGCGTAATAGCTGAACGCGCCCGCTTTCGGGTCTTCCACGGTCATCTCGCTCAGGGCGCGCACGATCAGGAAGATCACGAGTCCGCCGATCAGGTAGGCGAGCAGGATGGAAGGTCCGGCCAGTTGGATTGATTCGCTCGATCCGTAGAACAGGCCGGTGCCGATGGCTCCGCCCAATGCGATCAGCTGGATATGGCGATTCTTCAACGACCTGCGTAGTGTCGGTGGCACCGGCACGTCGTCGGTTTCGCGGGGTTTCGTTTTGACGGGGGCACTGCTCATGGATTTCCTCACTTCTTCTCTCTGCCGCGATCGCGGTCCGCATCGCTTGTTCGCGCACGTATTTGTGCATTGCGGCCGTCCGCGGTTTCCAAAACTTTCCTGATTGTAACGTCGTGCGATTTAGCATGAATCGACGTTCTCAGAAAAATAGACATGCGGTGTCCGTTTTTCGTATATTCGGATTGGTTTCGTGATTCATCAGCGTTCGATGATTGAATGGAAACGGTCTGAGATTCGTGTTCCGGAGGATGTCATGGCGTTCGTCAAAGACATGTTGCGTATGTGGATCGGTTCCTCAGCAAAGTCACCGCCCGCAATATCGTGCGATTCAAATCCCGCCTGATCATGACGATCGGCGGCGTGGCCGGCTGCACCGCGCTGATTGTATGCGGTCTGGCCATCAACGACACCGTCGCGGAACTTGGCGTGAAACAATACCGCGGCGTCTACCAATACGATCTCATGGTGGTCGCGAGCGATTTTGACGCCGACGCGATGCGGCAGAAATACGGAAAGACGGCAACGTTACGTCAAGCCTGAACGTGCGCATCGAATCGGGTGATCTGGCGGATAGCGAGGGCAGCGAAAGCGTCCAGCTGGTCGTGGTGCCGGAGGATTCGCTGAACGAATTGGGGGACATGATCACGCTTCAGCCGGTGAAAACCGGTTGGGCCGGCTTCGAACGGCCATCTTGGTTGGGCGGCTCCAAAACGGCCGACACCGTTGAACTGGGCGACGATGGCGTGATCGTGGCGCAATCGGCGGCCAACGTGCTCGGCATCACAGCCGGCAGCAGGGGTCTGCGAACATGATTGACGCCGGCACTGCGGGAATCATCATCAAGCAGCAGGCCCGCCGCATCGACGAACTTGAAAAAGCCAACGCCAAACTGCGCGAACAGGTTGGCTGATAGGTTGGGCTGATTATTTGTTCTGCCTGTTTATTTTGGCGGGATGCTCGGACCGGTCGAAAATGGGACTGGCCCGAGCACTTGGATAGATTGCCCGGGTGCAAACCGTTTTAAATAAGTCGGCTGTCGTCAATCACGGCGTAAATCGATTCTGCAGTAAGCCGATTGACGGCAATCGGCAGCAGACGGCCGATGCAATCACGAATGCAATCAGCCGATGTAATCGGCCTCATTCGTAGGGCTGGACGGAACCGCGTGGTCCTCCGTCACCTTGCCCAAGCCGGACAGGTACGCCTCACGGCCGGCCTCGATCGCCTTCTTGAACGCGCGGGCCATCAGCGGAATATTGCCGGCCGAAGCGATGGCAGTATAGGCCATCACCGCATCCGCGCCCATCTCCATAGCTTCGGTGGCCTGGCTCGGCCGGCCGATTCCCGCGTCGATGATCACCGGAACGTTGGAATTCCTGATGATTACTTCAATGAAATCGCGTGCGCGCAGACCCTTGTTGGAACCGATCATCGCGCCGAGAGGCATCACACAGGCCGCGCCCGCATCTTCAAGACGCTTTGCGGCGATCGGATCGGGGAACATGTACGGCATGACCACGAAGCCTTCCTTCGCCAGCTTTTCCGTGGCCTTGATGGTTTCCTCATTGTCGGGCAGCAGGTACTTCGACTCGTGTTCGATCTCGACCTTCACGAAGTCCGTCTGGCACACTTCGCGGGCAAGACGTGCGATGCGCACCGCCTCCTCCGCATTGCGTGCGCCGGAGGTGTTCGGCAGCATGGTGATGCCCTTCGGAATGTAGTCGAGCAGGTTGTTCTCGGTGGTGCGGCAACGGCGCAGCGCCATGGTCACGATCTGCGTGCCCGCGTTCTCGATCGTGGCCTTGATGAGATTCAGGTCATAGCGGCCCGATCCGAGGATGAATCGGCTGGTGAACTCGTGACCGCCGAGAATCAGCGGATCCGCGTTTCCGGTGGCGATTTCGTCGTACGCGTGCGCGTCCGGCTCTGGCAACAGCGCGGTGTTGGTGGTGGTGCCGACCAGTTCGTCGATCGTGGCGTTCGGGGCCGCGGCGAAGTCGGCCGACGCGGTGGTGATGGTGTTTTCCTTGCTTATCATTGGGCTCCTTAGATTTGATGTGGTTGGTGGGTGTTGTTTTGTTTTTACGGTGTTTGAGGTATCTGCGCTGCTGTGGTGTTGGTAGTATTTGCGCTGCTGCGCCGTTTATGCTGGCCACGCTGCTGACGTAACGTATGTTCACCGAGTCTGGATGTCGATCAGACAATTCAGGGCAAATGACCGCATTGCCGACACAACATGTCGCTCTGCCGTGTCATTGCGGCCAAGCCGCGCATCACGCCTCTTCTTCGCCGAGAATCAGACGGGTGATCATATTCGCTTCGTGGCAGGCCACTACGCCTACGCGAGGCGCCATAAGGCCTGCGCCCGGTTCCGGAGCGGTCTCGCCATCGCCGCAGAAGTAGAAGTTCTTCGCCACGCGACGCGTGCTCACCAGGTTGGAGCTGCGGAATCCCGCCATTCCCGAAGCGCTGACGAGCTTCTTGTCGGGCAGGTTCTCCAGTACCGCGTTCACAAGCATCGTCTTGTTCTCCGGAACGTCGAACGCCTCGCAGATGATGTCCTCGTTTTCGAACAGCGTCGGTACGTTCTCGTCGGTCACTTTCACGGTGCTGACGGTGATGTCGATGAACGGATTGATCTGCAGCAGATTGTTGCGCAGCGCTTCAGTCTTGTACTGGCCGAGGTCTTTGAGGAAGTATTGCTGGCGATTGAGATTCGTCATATCGACCCTGTCGAAGTCGATCAGGTGCAGATGACCGACGCCGATTCGTGTCAGTGCCACGGCGATGGTCGAGCCGAGTCCGCCGCAGCCGCAGATGGCCACGCGGGCCGCATCCAGCTTGTCTTGCGTCGCTGCAGTATGGCGGTCGAGCAGTGCCGCGCGGATTTCCTCACGACTTACGAGCGTGGTCGGGTCTGGGAGGTTGTTGAACGCTTTCTGACGATTGTCGATCTGTTCCTGTGTTGCCGATGGTGTGAAAGTCATGGTTACCTTCCGTTCGCTGTGCCTTATTGCGGTTTGCTACGTTTCGGACTGCTTTGGATTGTGCATGCCGACGCTCTTGTGAAGTGTTCTAGGGTGCTCCGAGTTTTGCGCAGTTGGCGTGATCCTTGTTCGTGTCCTAAGTCTTGGTCCCCAGTCTTGTATCCGGAGCCTGTGGCTTGGGGTGCATCCCGAGTCCCATTCCTTAAGTCTTGTGACTAGGGCTGTGTCCCGAGCCTTGCGCCCTGAATCCTGCGTTTCCCAGTTAGCCAGAGTGCCCGTGGCGTGGCGTGTGCGCTGCCAGAAGAGCATTCCAGTTGGGACGTGCTGTCCGCTGGCAATCCGGTTGTGGCCAGTCTTTGACTGGTGTGCGTCTGGTCCCGGTTCATGTGCTGGTCTGCATATGCCCGATCTTTCGGTTGGCATTCCACCGTTCTGCGTTGCCGTTCCGCGTGTTTACTTTCCGGCTGGTTTATGCCGGTGGACTTTGCCATCTTGCGCCTGGTCGCCGTGTGCCTGGCGGTGTCTGGCTGCGACTCAGCCGCCTTGTACGAAGGTGACGATCTCCACGGTGTCGGTGCCCTTGAGTTCGGTCTGTGCGCGAAGTGTGCGCGGCACGATTTCCCCGTTGAGTTCGACTGCCACGCGGTCGGCGCGCAATCCGCGCTGTTCCACCAGTTCGGCCACGGTGATCGGGGTGGCGATGTTCTCTTCCTTGCCGTTGATGATCATGGATATCCTTTCGTTGCTGCTGTGACAGTTCGGCTGGAATACGAAAAAGGGTCGCCGAAGAAGCCGTACCCTGTGAGGTGGTGCGCCCCTCCGTGACCCTATTCACGCGATATTCGGTTATCGCGAACGGAAGATGAGATGCGCCTATGGCGCGAACAACCCGTCTCCTTACGGCGGCATTACCCGCATCAAGTCCTCGGTCGAAGTCTTGCGACTTCCTCTCAGCCTTTCGGCTCCCGTTCGGTTGTGCTCCCATCTTCGCGCGCCCGTCCGACAAAAGGTGTGCCCGCCCAACAAAAGGTCGCGTCCTCCTTTTCCTCGAGCCAAAACACCACACCCGTTTATGCGTGCGTTACCCATTCAGTGGCGTGTCCGTTCAAAAGCCGCTGTGTCAGTCCGGCAAAAGGCAGGTCTGTCCAGAACCACTACGTCTTCTCCTCCTTTGCGTCGGTTTGGGCATACCGGCATCCAGTGATTATCCCCATACCGACGCAGAACCCATTGTTTGCGTCGGTATGGGAATACTGAAACCGGGAGGCTATTCCCGTACGTACGTAAACCTTGGTGTTTGCGTCGGTATGGGGATAGTTAGGCTTGGTCGGTATTCCCGTACGTACGCAACGGCTGGCGTCTGCGTCGGTTTGGGAATACTCAAGTTTCGCCACTATTCCCGTACGTACGCAATCCTTGGTGTTTGCGTCGTTTTGGGGATGCTCAAACCCTGCCAGTATTCCCAAACCGCCGCAAAGGCTCATGCCGGGCGTCTTATGTGAGAATGAAGACAGTGGATTACGGCGGATACGCCAGAAATACGGCGGGACGGAGGAAAAATGGCGGATATGACGTCAGCAAACTTGGCAGGATTTGCGATTCCGCGGCTCGGTATGGGCACAATGGCCCTGGCGATTGAAGGTCGGCCGGATAGGGAGACGGCAATCCGTGCGATTCACGCCGGTTTGGATGCGGGCGTGCGTTATTTGGATACCGCTTGGTCGTATTATCTGCCGAGCACTCCAGGCACCGGCACTCCGGAGGATTTGGGGTACGGTGAGAAGCTGGTGCGTGACGCGCTCGCCACTTGGGATGGTCCTCGGGACGAGGTGCTCGTCGCCACGAAGACCGGCTACCGTCGCACAATGGAGGCATTGCCCAAGCCGTTGCAGAAGAATCCGACGCACAGCCTGTCCTTGGATGCGGATTCTTGCGCGGACAGCATGCGTTTAGACGGCACGTCCGTGAAGATTTCGCCAGCCGTGACTGCGCCCGTCACTTCCGTAGTCACTTCCGCGAGTATGTGCACTCCTGTGCAGTCAGCTTCAACCACTTCCGTGACCACGTCGGATTCCGTGACCGCGCTAGATTCCGCAACTACGCCAGATTCCGTACCCGCACCCGCCCTTGCAACCACGCCGAATTCCTCCACCGCGCACGATAGCGATCGCCAGCATTTGCAGGCGGACGGCAGCCAATACGGTTGGATAGCGGATTCACGTCCGGAAACCATGATTCGTGACGCGAAGGAGTCTGCCGCGCATCTTGGTGTGGAAGCCATTGATTTGCTGTACTCGCACGGTCCGGATCCGGCGGTCCCTTATGAGGATCAGATCGGCGCGTTGAAACAGCTGCTTGACGAAGGCGTGATCAAGCATGCCGGCATTTCGCGCGTGAACAACAAGCAGATCGATATCGCGCGAGAGATTTTGGGGGATGGTCTGGTCGCCGTGCAGAACCAGTTTTCCCCGTCGCATCCGGACCCTGATCGCACGATGGAGCATTGCGCCGAGTTGGGACTCGCGTTCGTTTGCTGGAGTCCGCTCGGAGGTTTCCTTGACGCTTTCGACCAGCACGCGTACGATCCGTTCCGCAAGATCGCGGCCGATCGCGGTTGTTCGTACCAGCGGGTGGTGTTGGCTTGGGAATTGAGCCGCTACAATCGCTTGTTTACGATTCCAAGTGCCCGCAATCCGCAGGAAATCAACGATTCCTTCGCTGCGGTCGATATGGAACTTACGCAGGAGGAGCTTGATTTTCTGAACTTGCGATTCTGACAAATACGAAAATCGCAAGCATGTACGATCGTGTATCTTGCGCGGCGGCAGGCAGAAAAAGTTTCCGACGGTGTTTGCAGTCCGTAAGCAGGATTGCCTGAAAACGGGAAAGATTTCTTGCCGTCTCAAATGAGGGTAGTCGGATTGCCGAAAGGAATCGCAGAAAGTTTACGGTGTAAAATAAAAACGGTCGATGATGCGGTTCGTTTGTGTTGGAAGGAGGATGTGTTGGGCTTTGAGCAGGAGGCGTTCCACAAGCTGATGTCGAACATCTGGGGGCGTAGATCTCAGATGCAGGAGGAGATGTCGAAGGGTGTGAAGGGTGAGCCTTTCATTGTGCAGGAGCTTGCGATGCGGGGATCGCAGACACCGACGCAGCTTGCCTCTTCCATGCGTGCCACGACCGGAAGAGTGTCCACATTGCTGTCCGCGTTGGAGAAGAAGGGGTATGTCGCGCGTGAGCTCGATGCGGACGATCGCAGAATCGTGCATGTGAGTCTGACCGAGGAAGGAATGGCTTACGCCAAAAAGCAGCGTGAGGATATGCGGGAGGCGGTATGCTGGATCTTCTCGCAAATGGGGGAGCGTCGCGCGCGTGAATTCGTGGATCTCACCGTTGAGTTCATCACGTATATGTCGCTGTGTGTGCCGGGCGAGCCTCGTCCGACGGCGGAACAGGTCGAGGCTGCTTTCCGTGCATGCGAGGATCGGAACTGAGCCCGAAGCCGACCGCTTTCCGTGCGTATGAGGATCGGAATCAGAAGGGATGGGAGAATGCTTCGGAGAACTCTTAGTGGGAAGCCGGAGGTTTTTCGTGGCTTTCACGGCATGCCAGTCGTGCAGGTTGCGACATGCCGATTGAATGCTGATTTCGCCGGTTCCACTACGGTGTCTGTGTCTGCGCTCGTGGCTGCCCGGCGAACAGTTGGCGGACGATTGGCGGGCGATCTGTACCCAAGAATCGCAATCAGGAAACACGCAGGTTAATCGTTAATATCTTACACTGTAAGTAATTTACGATATAAAGTAATACCCAAGCGAAACGGTCGATACATGACGAACGGTGCGTAGAGCGAGGCTGGCCGCGATATTGCCCGGCAGCTGCCGATCGGCGATAACGGTCAGCCGGTAACCGACAAAAAACAGCGAAATCGGCGAACTGGCGGGCCGGCAATCCAGTAACCCAACAAGCTAACCGACCAACCAAACAGCCCAACCAGCAAACCAACAAGTCAACTAATCAACCGGCTGGCGGCTCAACGAATCAACTGAAAAGCCAAACAACCAAATAAGAGAAGGAACCAATCATGCTTCGCATTATGCGATACCTCTCCAAAGCGGAGATAGGCCAAATGCTCATAGCATTGGTCAGCATAGTAGGACAGGTCTGGCTTGATCTGACCCTGCCGGACTACATGTCCGACATCACGCAACTCGTGGAGACTCCGGGCAGCGACATGTCCGACATCTGGGTGGCTGGCGGCAAAATGCTCGCCATCTCGCTCGGCTCGGCGGCCTGCGCGATCGTAACGGGCTTCATCGCCGCACGCGTGGGCGCATCGTTCAGCCAGCGTCTGCGCTCGCTCGAATTCAGCAAGGTGGAAAGCTTTGGCGCGGCGGAAATGAACCGTTTCTCGACGGCGTCGCTCATCACCCGCTCCACCAACGACATCACGCAGATTCAGATGTTCATCACCATGGGTCTGATGATGATCGTCAAATCGCCGATCATGGCGGTATGGGCCATCTGCAAGATCGCCGGCGGCGGTTTCGAGTGGACGCTCGCCACGGGCGTGGCCGTCGTGGCATTGATCATCTCGATCGGCGTGCTTATGGCGCTGGCGATGCCGAAATTCAAGGCCATGCAGCGCCTGACCGACAACATCAACCTTGTGGCCCGCGAGAACCTCACCGGTCTGCGCGTGGTGCGCGCGTACAACGCCGAAGACTATCAGGAAGCGAAATTCGCCCAAGCCAACAAGGACCTCACCGATACGCAACTGTTCACCAACCGTGCGATGTCGGTGATGATGCCGTTGATGAACACCATCATGAACGGTCTGATGCTGGCCGTCTACTGGATTGGCGCCTACCTGATCGACGCGGCCGACGCAACCGACAAGCTCACCACCTTCGCCGACATGGTGGTGTTCTCCAGCTACTCCGTGCAGGTGATCATGAGCTTCCTGCTGATGAGCATGGTATTCGTGCTGTGGCCGCGCGCCGACGTGTCCGCCAACCGCGTGCTCGAAGTCATCAACACGGAGCCGATGGTCGTAAGCGGAACGCAAACCGCTGGAAAGCCCGGAATGGAAGGCGAAATCGAATTCCGCAACGTCAGCTTCACCTACCCCGATTCGCGCGAGGCCATGCTGGAAGGCATCAATTTCAAGGCGTCGAAGGGGCAGACGGTCGCGTTCATCGGCTCGACCGGCTCCGGAAAATCGTCGCTGGTCAATCTCGTTCCGCGATTCTATGACGCGACGCAAGGCAAGGTGCTCGTGGACGGCGTCGACGTGCGCGACTACACCCTGGAATCGTTGCGAGGAAAGATCGGATATGTGCCGCAGCAGTCGTTCATGTTTAAAGGAACGATCGCAAGCAACGTGAGTTACGGTGGTGCCGGACGCGCAAGTGGCGGCCGCGGCGTAAGTGATGGCCGCGGCAATAGCGCCGACCGTACGTCCGCAGACAAATCCGCATCCGCCGAAGCCGTCCGCAACGCCTGCGAAGTCGCACAGGCCACGGAATTCATCGGCCGGAAGGAAGACGGCTACGAAACCGTCATTTCACAAGGCGGCGCCAACGTTTCAGGCGGACAGAAGCAGCGATTGTCGATCGCAAGAGCCGTCTACCGCCATCCGGAAATCCTGATCTTCGACGATTCCTTCTCCGCACTCGACTTCAAAACGGACCGCGCCGTACGCGACGCGCTCGCCAAGGAAGCGAAGGACGCAACGAAACTGATCGTCGCGCAGCGTATCGGAACGATCATGGACGCCGACACGATTGTGGTGCTCGACGGAGGAAAAGTGGTCGGTCAGGGCACTCACCGCGAACTTCTGGAAACGTGCGACGTGTACCGGCAGATCGCGCAGTCTCAGCTGAGCGAAAACGAACTGAAGGGAGGCCGCTGACATGGCTAGGGGACCAATGGGCCGCGGGCCTGCGGAAAAACCGAAGGATTTCGGCGATGCGATGCGCTCGCTCGTGCGCTTCTGCCGCGGATACATTCCGCTGATCGTCGTCGCGCTGGTGCTCGGCGCGGCCGGAACCGTCTGCCAGATCATCGGGCCGGACAAGCTCAAAGACATGACCAACGAAATCACGAAAGGCTTGCCGGCGCTGGTGGACGGCAAACCCGTCATGAATTCGATCGATCTCGACGCGGTCTCGCGCATCGCATGGCTGCTCGTCGCGCTGTACGTGGGATACGCGGTGCTCAGCTACGTGCAGAGCTGGCTGATGGCCGGCGTCACGCAGCGTACCGCGCAGCAGTTGCGTAAGGCGATCAGCGAGAAGATCAATCGTCTGCCGCTCAAATATTTTGACAAGGTCAGCTATGGCGATGTGCTGAGCCGCATCACCAACGATGTGGACGCGATCGGACAGACGCTCGGCCAGTCGATCGGTTCGCTGATCACGTCGATCACGCTGTTCTTCGGCGCGCTGATCATGATGTTCTACAACAACGTGATCATGGCGTTGAGCGCGATCGGCTCCGCACTGCTCGGCCTGCTCATTATGGGCGTCATCATGAAGTCTTCGCAGCGCTACTTCGTGCAGCAGCAGGTGGCCCTCGGCGACGTGAACGGCCATGTGGAGGAGATGTACACCGGGCACAACGTGGTCAAGGCGTATTGTGGCGAGGCCGATTCGATCAAGCGGTTTGAGCAGTACAACGAAGACCTGTACGTGTCCGGTTGGAAGAGCCAGTTCCTTTCCGGCCTGATGATGCCGATCATGAGCTTCGTCGGCAATTTCGGATACGTGGTGGTCTGCGTGGTGGGTGCCGCGCTCGCCATGGACGGCAAGATCGAATTCGGTGTGATTGTGGCGTTCATGATGTATATCCGTCTGTTCACGCAGCCGCTTTCCCAGTTCGCGCAGGCGTTCCAGAATCTGCAGCGCTGCGCCGCCGCGTCGGAAAGGGTGTTCGGTTTCCTCGATGAGACGGAGTTGGAGGACGAGTCCGGCAAGCGCGCATTGCTTGGCGTGGGCACTGATGGCAAGCCCAAGCCGGTGCGCGGCGACGTTGAGTTCAGCCACGTGAGTTTCGGCTACGAGCCGGGCAGGACGGTCATCCACGACTTTTCCGCCTCGGTGAAGAGTGGTCAAAAGGTTGCGATTGTGGGCCCGACCGGTGCCGGCAAAACCACGATGGTGAATCTGCTGATGCGCTTCTACGAGATTTCCGGAGGCACGATTTCGATTGACGGCGTTGATACCAAGTTGGTTCCGCGCTGGAACGTGCACGACCAGTTCTCGATGGTGCTGCAGGATACATGGGTGTTCCGTGGAACAGTGCGTGAAAACATCGCGTATTCGAAGAAGGATGTGACCGACGAGCAGATCGTCGCCGCTTGCAAGGCCGTCGGGTTGCATCATTACATCATGTCCCTGCCGGACGGCTATGACACGGTTTTGGATGACAAGTCGTCGCTTTCGCAAGGTCAGAAGCAGTTGCTGACGATTGCCCGCGCGATGGTCGAGGATGCGCCGATTCTGATTCTCGATGAGGCCACGTCGTCAGTTGACACGCGTACCGAGGAGCTGATTCAGCGTGCGATGGACGCGTTGACGGTTGGCCGCACCAGTTTCGTGATTGCGCATAGGCTTTCGACGATTCGCGACGCCGACATGATTCTCGTGATGGATGCCGGTGACATCGTGGAGCGCGGCACCCACGAGGAACTGCTGGCGAGGGGCGGTTTCTACGCCGACATCTACAACAGCCAGTTTGCGCTGAGCGACTGATTTGTTGGCTGTGGCCGTTTGCGGTGTCGCATGGTGTCGCAGAGCGTCATGCGATACCATGCCCGCCGTTTGTGTTCAAGCTAGATTGAGGATTTACCGTTGGATATGTAATCCGTAAATCGATTTACGCAAAGGTGGGTACGGCAATGAAAAGCATTGAAATCGGTAAATCGGGAGTGGTCGCATCGCAGGCCGCGCTGGGCGTGATGCGTATGGATGCGCTGGAGCCGGCCGCTGCGGCAACCGTCGTGCGCACGGTGGCGGATCGTGGCGTCAACTTCTTCGACACTGCGGACATTTACGGATTCAACGTCAACAGCGGCCACGCCAGCTCGCGTGCGTTCGGCCGCGCATGGCAGGACGCCGGACTGCGGCGAGAAGACATTTTCATCCAGACGAAGTTCGGCATCAACATTGATTTCGCCGATCCCGGCAACATTCACGCCATCCGGTGCCAAGTATGGCGTAAGCGCCAATGCCATCGCCACGGCGTGGGTGCTCAGGCATCCGGCGGGCATTCAGATCGTGCTCGGTTCGATGAATCCTTCGCGCTTGAACGAGATGCTCGACGGTGCGGATATCACGCTTGATCGGCAGGACTGGTGGGATCTGTATGCCGCCGCCGGCAATCTCATTCCGTGATTGTTCGTGAGTTTGACTGGATAAATTTGCCCGGTGTCGACGTGTGATGCCGGTTGGATTTTTGTAATCGGTTGATGCGTCGGGATGCGGTTTGCGACTCGGGAATCGGTTTGCGATTCGGAAGTCGGTTGGCGCACTGAGCGCTACTTCGAGAAGATTTCCCCGGGAAACTTGCCTCCGATGATGGCATGACGGTCGGTATTCAGCGTGACGCAGGTAAAAGGGAATTTTCGGCGCAGTTGCTCCGGACTGGTGGTGAACAGCGCGGTCGCCAAGCCGTCTGCCGCCGCAGTGGGGTAGGGGATTCCGGTAGTCTCAGCCACGCAGGTCCACGTGGCTTCAACCTGTTGCACTGGTAGCCCGTCGATGGCGTTGAGCAAATGATGGATGCTCAACTGGACCCGTTCGTTGACGGGCACGTTCCAGTGGCGACGGCTCGGGGCGCTTGCGCAAAGCGCACCATTGGCTACATGTGCCACGCCGATTGCGCGGGTAGAGTCTTCCGGGTCCTCAAGCGCTATGGATATCGGTTCAGAGGAGCGGATCAGCAGGTCTCCTCCCGCGTCGATCACGAACTCCTCGAACGCGCCGCTGAGCTCGTCGCCCAGCAGATCCACGAGGTAGCCCTTGCCACATGCGCCGAAATCTAGGTGAACGGGCCGATGGGTAATCAATGTGGTGCCGTGGCGTTCCACGTCGACGCCCCATGTGGCACGTCCTCGAATCGCCCCCAGATGCTCGGCGGCACCGGGGCCGACCGTGAAACTCAGTGAGGCATCGTATCCGAGACGGATCAGGTCTTCTCCGATGCACGGGTCGATCGCGCCATCCGTGGCTGCGAACAATGCGTCGTACAGCTCGAACAGCGGTTCGCTCCAATCCGGGAAGTCGAAGTCGCCTCCATGTGTGGATTCGCCGATTTCGGCGACAAGCGAGTCATTGCGGAACCGAGACAACGCCTGCTCGTATGTTTCCAGGAATTTCGACATTCTCATGCGCAGGTCCTCGTGCATGGGCCGAGGTGTTGAGATCACAATTCCTGTGCCAAGCGCCTTCGGGAAGGCGGTGACATGGGGCATGCGCTGCGAAAGTGACGTCATATCCACGATGCTAGCGATATTTCGCTTATGGATGGCGGATTCTTTTACGCAAACCGCGCCCAAAGGCTTTGCAGGGAAGGCCTCTTTCCTTTGAATTTCAAAGAAATCCGCCATCTATACACGAGATGGCATGTGCGGGGTCTGGAGGCGGTGTTAGGGTAGTTGACACAGTGTCAACGAGGAGGTTGATGATGGAGCAGAAGAGCGTGGGCAAGGTAAAGAACCTGCCGATGTCAAAGGTGTGCACGTTCGCGGTCGGTCAGTTCGGCTGGGCGTTGCTGTCGGGAATCATTTCCAACTGGCTGGTGTATTTCTACCAGCCTGACAACGAGACCGTGTCTCAGGGCCAAACGGTGTTCGTGCCGCAAGGCCTTGCGGTGCTTGGCATCGTGACGGTGGTCGGTGGCATCACCGCGTTCGCGCGTTTCTTCGATGCGTTTGTGGACCCGGCCGTGGCGAGCCTTTCCGATCGCTGCGAATCGAAATCCGGCCGTCGTATGCCGTTCCTCAAGTTCGGGGCGCTCCCGCTCGCAGTCGTCACCGTCCTCGTGTTCTGGAGCCCGATCAACGGCACTAGCTGGATCAATGGCGCGTTCCTGTTCGTCACGGTGATCGGATACTACATCGCGCTTACCTTCTATTGCACCCCGTACAACGCGCTCATCGCCGAACTCGGCCATGATTCCAAGCAGCAGCTCACCATCTCCACGGCCATTTCCTTCACGTGGGTCGCCGGCACGGCGATCGCCTATGTGGCTCCGGTGGTCTGGGCCAATTTCGTGCCGGGGCTTGGCCGTGTGAACGCCATTCGCCTGACGTTCTCCATCATGGCAGCCCTCGCGCTGGTGTGCATGCTTGTGCCGCCGCTGACCATCAAGGAACGCGACTATGTCAACTCGCAGCCGACCAGCGAATCCACCATCGAATCGCTCAAGCAGACCTTCGGTGACGGCGAATTCCGCAAGTTTGTCTGCTCCGACGTGGTCTACTGGGTTGCCATCACCACCTTCCAGACGGGCCTGCCGTTCTTTGTGACGAGTCTGTTGAAGCTGCCGGAAACCACCACGACCATCTACTTCGTGTTGATGACCGGTGTGTCCGTGCTGTTCTACCTGCCGGTGAACCTGTTGGCCAACCGCATCGGAAAGAAGCGGATTCTGCTGGGTGCGTTCGTGCTGTTCACCTGCGCCTTCGCGTTCGCAGGCGCACTTGGCTCAGGCGTGCTTGGCGCGATTCCGCCGATGGCGCAGGGTCTGATCCTTTCGGTTGCCGGCGCGATCCCGATGGCCGCATTCGGCATTCTTCCGCAGGCGATCGTCGCGAATATCGCCGACGCGAGCTCGAAGACCACCGGTCAGGATCGTCAGGGCATGTTCTACGCGGCGCGTACGTTCGCGATGAAGATGGGCCAGTCCGTCGCGATGCTGCTGTTCACCGGCGTGAGCACGATCGGCATGGCCTCGGGAGTCGGCTACCGCATCGCGGCTTGCTGTGCGGCGATATTGTGTGCTATCGGCGGGGTGGTGTTCGCGTTCTATAACGAACGCAAGGTGCTTGACGTGCTCGAATCCTGAGTGCCGCCGCCATACGTCCGCTACGCTACTGCCGTGTGGATGCGCGGCGAACCAAAGTCGGTTTGATCAATGTGGTGGCGTGCACGTGCGCGTTGGCATCGCCCATATGGTCGAGCATCTGGGTCATGGCCTTACGTCCGATGTCGGTGGCGTTGGCGGATACGCTGCTCAACGGGAGTGAGCCGAGCGGCTTGATTTGCGCCTCCTCGCTCGCAATCACGCTGATGTCTTCGGGCACGCGCACGCCCTGTTCGCGTAGCGCGTTGA